>NZ_FXXN01000021.1 GCF_900184795.1 Magnetospirillum sp. 15-1
CGCAAGGTGCGGATCAATTCCGATGCCATGCACATCGAAGCGGTCACACAGATCGCGGATGCAGTCTTCCACGGCGCGGAAGTCCACCACGTTCCCCGGTGTCGGTTCAATGTGGCCTTTGACCTGCCTTGGAAATCTTCCTCCAGTTTGAAGTAGAGTCCGGCCCATCAGAGGACGGACGACATGAAGCGCAGCAGGTTCAGTGAAGAACAAATCATCGGCATCCTGAAGGAGCAGGAGGCCGGGGCGGGGACGGCGGATGTGTGCCGCCGGCACGGCATTTCGAGCGCCACTTTCTACAAATGGAAGGCCAAGTATGGCGGCCTGGAGGTGTCGGAGGCGCGGCGGCTGAAGGCGCTTGAGGATGAGACCCGAAGGGCAGCGCAGCAAACGCCCGGCTGAAGAAGCTGCTGGCGGAATCCATGCTGAACGAGGCCGCGCTCCGCGATCTTCTGGGAAAAAAATGGTAGGGCCCGCCGCCAAGCGGGAAGCTGTCGCCCATCTGCGGAATGCTTTCGAGATGAGCGAGCGTCGGGCCTGCTCGGTCATCGCAGCGGATCGCACCATGATCCGCTACCGCTCGATCCGGCCGGACGACAGTGCCTTGCGCGACCGCCTGCGCGGGCTTGCCCAGGAGCGTCGCCGGTTCGGCTATCGACGGCTGTTCATCCTGCTGCGGCGCGACGGGGAGTCGTCAGGGATCACCCGCATCTACCGGCTTTACCGCGAGGAAGGGCTGGCGGTGCGCAAGCGCCGCACTCGGCGCAAGGCCGGCTTGATCGGCGAAGCCCGCGCAGCCGATCCTGGTGGAGGCCAAGCCCAACGCCCGCTGGTCGCTGGATTTCGTCCATAGACCAGTTGGACAACGGGCGGCGCTTCCGCGTGCTCAACATCGTCGACGACGTGACTCACGCGGGAGTGCCTGGCTTCGGTGCCCGACACCTCGATCTCGGGCGTACGGGTGGTCCGCGAGCTGACGGCGCTGGTGGCCCGGTGCGGCAAGCCGGAGATGATCGTGTCCGACAACGGCACCGAGTTGACCAGCAACGCCGTGCTGAAATGGGCGCAGGACCACTGCATGCAATGGCACTACATCGCCCCCGGCAGGCCCATGCAGAACGGATTCGTCGAGAGCTTCAACGGCCGCATGCGCGACGAACTGCTCAACGAAACGGTGTTCACCAGCATGGCCCAGGCCCGCGCCGTCATCGCCACCTGGGTCGCCGACTACAACACGACCAGGCCGCACTCGGCCCTGGGCTACCAGACACCGGCGGCCCACGCTGCCAAACTCAAAGCAATGGGGCCGGCCTCTCCGCCCCTCCGGGGCTCCGAGCCCGGCCCCATTGCTCAGACCGCGCCACACGGCGTAACTTCGCCCAAGGCTCTACTTACGGCCGGATGAAACTTCCAAGGCAGGTCATCCGTCGCATCCGCATTGGCGCTTTTCCCTGCGGGGATCAAATCTGAAATCTCACTTGCGATAGATTGGAGACACACCTTCCCCCCCCTGAGGGGGAAAAGGCGTGTTCGATTTCTTGCGATGAGTTGTCGAGGATGCAGCGGCGGATAGATGGAAGGATGCGACCCGATTTCCTTCCCGATCCCGCCCACCTTTTGCCTTGTCGGGCAAGTCGCGGTCAATCACACAGACCGAGCATTCCATAGCCTGTGTGATCTAGCTGTTGTGGTTTTTCACAGAGCAGCACTTTGTACCAGATGATTTGAGCCAACTGGGTTTTCGATCCGGCATCACCGGACGTGACCTAATTTCCGACCCATGATCGGGGGTTTCGACTCCTACCTGCAATCGTTGTCTACTGCCCCGTTGCTGTCATAACCCTTGTCGGCCAGCAGGGTGGAGCCATCGCTCAAGGCTCCATCAAGCAATGCCTCTGCCTCGACGCTGTCGTGGACTTGGCCTGCGGTCAGACGCAAGGTGACGGGACGACCTTCCGCATCGACGAGCGCGTGGATCTTGCTGGTGAGCCCCCCACGGGAACGTCCCATGCTGCCATCGTCGAGAGCCCCTTTTTTCCCGTGGCCCCGTGTTGGTGAACGCGGACACAGGTCGAGTCGATCATGATGATGTCGCCATCGTAAGCCTTGGAGATTTCCTCCAGAAGCCGGTCCCAGACGCCCGCCTTGCGCCAGCGGACGAACCGGTTGTAGCAGGTGGTCGATGGGCCGTAGCGCTCGGGAACTTCCGCCCAAGGCGAGCCCGTGCGGAACCGCCACAGGATACCGTTCAGGACCCGACGGTCATCAACCCGAGGCACGCCGCGAGGCTTGTTCGGAAGCAAGGGCTCGATGATCGACCATTCGTGATCCGTCAACTCGTACCGCCGCCGTGCCATCAATGCCCTCCGTGCCAGAGGGAATCGTTGAATCACGACGCGCGACGAAGGGGAAGCCTGTTTATGAGTTTACGGCCTAGTACATAAGCGTCAAGAAATTAAGGACACCGCCCCCAAATGAGGGATGACGATCCGGCGCAGGATCACGCCGTGGTGTGTAACCAGGTGAATGGTTTTAGACGGGTGTCGAGTGAGATACGGCGGGATGCCATGCGACACCGTGAGACGGGAAACCCAAGGAAAACTGCCGGGTGACCACCGTTGAATGACGGATTTCAAGGACCAGAACCCGGAAGGGGATTTTAGACAGCGCCGACAGCGAAAGCGGACAATCGGCGAACGGTTTTAGACAAGCCGGGAAGAGAATGCCTTTCCGGGCGTATGGCGAGCTTGCCACCAACAGCAGGCCGCCGGAAACGGTCGCCATTGCCGGGCGCAAGGCGTCCAAGACGGCCTGAAGCGGACCAGCACCAGCGACAGCGGCATCGCGGCCTGAATATTCGATAAACGGATATTCACCATGGCCGCGATCACTGCCGTTGCGCCTCGGTTGGCAAAGTTGCTGCCGCTGCTGTCCTCCGACAATCCGGGGGAACTGACGGCAACCGCGACTGCAATCGGGCGCATGGCATGACCCGCATCGACGCTCACTCCCGGCCTGGGCTTCGCCCTTTTGGCAGTATCCTTGCGGAACTGCTCTACCGCATTGCCGTCCGGGCACTGCATTTCCATTGGAGGCGAGCGGAAGATCGCACCCTCAGCCAGACCGACCGAGCGCAGGCCCTCCGCGAGGCCGATGGCATCATTGCCACCTGTCGCCGCTACGGGCTTCTTCCTCCTGACGGAAACCCGTGAGCATGTTCGAATCGGTCCGCACCCCGCCCCACAACTTCGAGGCCGAACAGGCGCTGCTGGGCGCCATCCTGCTGTCCAACCGCGCCTACGAGCGGGTTTCCGAGTTCCTGCAGCCCGACCATTTCGCCGATCCGGTTCATGACCTAGCCGACTGGCTTCGTGGTATCGCCATCGGTGGGCCACGCAAGGCGCATTGAGCAATGGGGGGGGCGGAGGAGGTGCCGCCCCCCCGATGCCGCCATAAGGCCGGGATCGTCCGTTGTTCAGATTGGTGTCGGTCGGTATATTGGTGTCCAAGCCTCGCGTGGGCTCCCTCCCCGGCATTTTGGCGTCGGGCCTGGTCAAACCACGCGAGGCTTCGCTCGTTGTGGCGGTACGCTTCCGTTCCTGCGGCACCCTGGAAATACACCTCCCCCATATCCTTGACGCCGGCCAGCATTTGGCGAATGCTGATGAATGAAGGGTGGCTGCCCAAGGCAGCCGATGACGGTGAGCCGTAAGGGGAACCCGAGGTATTGGGGGCCACCCTTCTATCTTCCAGCACGACATCGTAGACATCGAACTGGCCGGGATCGAACCGCAGCCCCTTTCCCACCATCACGTCGGCCTTCTGACGGCGATAGATCCAGTCGAGCAGACCCACCAGGGTGATTGCGGTCCGAACCAAGATATCGGCCGTCATCGCGCATCGCTCCCCGCCCCGCCCTTGCATGGGGTCTGTTTCGCAAGATCACGATTCAGGGACCGTTGCCGAATGGCCTCCTTCTCGCCCTTGCCCATGGCTTCCTCCGGGTGCAGGGGCATGGACGCGGCCATCCCGCTGATCAGCGAAGCCACGCTTTCCCCTCTGGCCATGGCGTCCCGCGTGTCTCTCCGCTACCATTCGCTACCCCTTGGACATGCAGGGAACCGGCCGGGCCGGAAGGCTGCGCGGATGGTCTGATATTGACCGCGCGTCCGACGTGCGGACTTCCAAGCTTCGATAAAGATGGCTCTGCAGTCGAGGGTCATTGGCGGAAGCTCATTGGTGTGTTTGTCACCGTACGCAGAAACAATTGCACCAATCTTTGGTTTGCGTCAACCCCTATACGGTGATATTTTCACCACATAGGCATACGGAGGCACCATGACCCCTGAGCAATCCCGTGCCGCCCGGGGTATCCTTGGGTGGAGCGTGCGCGACCTGGCGGAGAAGGCCGAAGTCGGCGTGAACACGGTGAGCCGCTTCGAGAACAGCGGCGAGGCGATGCATAGCACCGTGACCAAGATGCAGGCAGCGTTGGAGGCCGGGGGGGTCGCATTCATCACCAGCGGAACGTACCAAGGGGATGGTGGGCCTGGTGTCCGGCAGAAGAAGCTGCCGAATGAATGAGATTGCAGGAGCAATGAAATGACTGACCTTGAGCCTGTGGTCCTTCAAGAGGATGAAAAGACAGGAGACCGTTTCCTCGTTTATGGAACAGACAAGGGCCTCCGTATCGACGTCAGATATGAGGGTGAAACGCTTTGGATGACCCAAGCACAGATCGCCGATCTGTTTGGTGTGACACGCCAGAGCGTCAACGGGCATCTGAACAATATTTACGAAGAGGGGGAACTTGAACGGGAGGCAACCTGCAAGGAAATTTTGCAGGTTCGTACCGAGGGTGGGCGCGAGGTCAGCCGCAAAACCCTGATTAATAACCTAGACGCCATCATCGCCGTCGGCTACCGCATTTCCTCCAAGCAGGCGACCCTTTTCCGCCGGTGGGCAACCGAAAAGCTGGTGCAATTCGCCACCAAGGGATTCGTGGTTGATTCGGTTCGCCTCAAGCAGCCCGAGAACACGGATCGTGTTGCCGAACTGCGCGAAATCATCCGGGACATCCGGGCCGACGAGGCCAATGTCTATCATGAGCTTCGTCGCATCTGTGCCATGTGCCAGGACTACGATGGCTCCTCGGAGGAGTGGCACGAGTTTTATCGGAACACCCAGGCCAAGCTCATGTATGCCGTGACGATGCACACTCCGGCCGAAATCATCAAATCGCGCGCCGACGCGACTGCACCGGATATGGGCCTGACGACCAGGCCAAACGACAACATCCGTAAGCAGGATGTCGCCGTATCCAAGAATTATCTGGCCGATGCTGAAATCAAGGAACTGAACCGCCTGACCACCATCCTCCTCGACATTTTCGAAGACCAGCTCGACATCGGGCGTCTGGTTGTCATGGCGGACGCAAAGAAACTTCTCGACCAACAGCTCAAGTCGCTCAACCGTGTTGTTCTCACGGGGGGCGGGCACGTGAAAATGACAGATGCGAAGAAGCGGGCGGAAAAACAGTACGAAATCTACAGCGCCAATCGGAAGGCCGAGCGTCAGAAGGACGCTGATCGGGTTATTTCTGAATTGAGGCAGACGGATAAGGCTTTGCCAAAGCCGAGGCGACCGAAGCTGTAGCTCCCATTTCGCCTCGGCCCATCAATTCACCGCCACCTCCAGCCCAGTCTCGATCACCAGATACAGAACACCAATCAGGGTCGGGCCCAGCACAAGCCACAACAATGCCCGTCCTCGGCGTCGGCGCGAGCGAAGATCGGCGGACCATTGGCGGAAGGCAGCCCAGGGCCACAGCAGGGCCACCATCAGAATTGTCGGCGTGGATCTGGTATAGGTTGGCCGGTTGGAGCCATCGCTCAAGGCTCCATCAAGCAATGCCTCTGCCTCGACGCTGTCGTGGACTTGGCCTGCGGTCAGACGCAAGGTGATGGGACGACCTTCCGCATCGACGAGCGCGTGGATCTTGCTGGTGAGGCCCCCACGGGAACGTCCCATGCCGCCATTGTCGAGAGCCCCTTTTTTCCCGTGCCCCCGTGCTGGTGAACGCGGACACAGGTCGAGTCGATCATGATGATGTCACCATCGTAAGCCTTGGAGATTTCCTCCAGAAGCTGGTCCCAGGGGCGCCGCCGTCATGGCTGGCGGCGGTGCAGCGGGCGGCGCGACGGCGGGCACCGGCCCGGCCGGGTCGTCGGCTGGCGGCCAGCAACACGTCGTCGTCGAATTGATCCTGCCGGCCGGTATGCGCGCCGAGATGCGCGGCACGTCTCCCGGCGTGGCGGTGATGGTCGCGCTATCAGGCGGCCCAGGGGCTGACCAGCTACGGCGCCGACTGGCCCGTCATCGCCCCCACGACGACCATGCGGGCGCAGTCCGCCGCCAATCAGGGCGCCATGGTAGCGCTGGTGCGCGGACTGGCCACGGTAGAAGCCGCCAGGGCCTCGGCGGATATCCCCTTCGTGGTCTATGACGACGCCGTGGCCGTACGCGACCAGGTCGCCGCTGGTCTGGACCAACGCATGATGACCGCGCCCGATGCTACCTATCAGGCCCTGTCCACCTTGCGGGCGGCCAGTGTCCGCGACATCACCACGCGGGGCGCTGACTTGTCGCGCCTGTCTGACATCACCAACGACGCCGACACCCCGGCCCTGGTCCTGGCCCATCGCCTGTGGGGCGATGCCGCGAAGGACACCGTCGTGCTGGAACGTAACCCGACAATCCGCCATCCCGGTTTCATCCCCGGCGGCATGATCCTGAGGGTGCCGACCAATGGCTGATCCGGAAAACCGCGTCACCCTGTGGGTGGATGGCCAGCAACATGAGGGGTGGTCAACCGCCGCCGTGGCGTTGAACCTGGACCACATCGCCGGTGACTTCAGCCTGACCCTGACCGAGGAATATCTGGCGGGCGGTCAACTGCGGCGCCAGCCGGTAAGGGCCGGGCAGGCGTGCCGGTTGCACGACCTGCGCCGCACGGCAGCTACGCGCATGGCCGAACTCGGAGTTCCGGTCGAGCATATCGCCCGCGTGCTGAACCACGCCCCGCGAGGCGTTACGGCTACGGTGTACGACAAGCACACATACGTGCCGGAAAAACGGCGGGCACTGGATACCTGGGCGAACTACCTGGAAAGTCTGGTAACGCCCCAGGACGGCGAGAGCAACATTGTGCCGCTCAGGGGATAGGGGGCCGATCAGGAATAGCCCGGTTCTTCAGACATGAGCCGGGCTATATCTCGCGCTCCATGAAGGACGCGAACAACGGTTATGCCGAAGCTATCGGGCTGGTAAAAAATGACATAATTGCCAAGAGGAAAGCTACGAATGCCCGCCCCATAATCTTCATGCTCCCGCCCAATAAGGGGAGCGGAAGCGATGGTTTGGCATTTTTCCTTTATGCTGGCAACAAAGCTCACCGACACCGGCTTGTTATGCTTTGCTATATGGGCGCCAATCTTGGCAATATCGCTGATTGCTGGCTTCGAATAGGTGACGCGAGGCATAGCTACTCGGCAGCCTCGTCATCCATCAACCGTGCAATTTCGGCGTATGCCTCGTCCTCGTCGTAGACCTCGCCTGCCGCGATGGCCGCAAGACCTTCCTGAATTTTGGCGCGGGTCTCCAAAAAGTCGGCGGCATCCTCAACCGAAAGTTTTTGGATATGGACGGCATACACAGCCCCGGCCTCGCTGCCTTTGAGCGCGGCGGAAAGCTCGGGAGGCAGCTTGTCCCCCTGCATCGCCAATGTCGCGCTGTTCCGCATGCCAAAAGCCTCCTCGCATTGCTCCGAACATCTTACACGGAGCGAGCCACCGATTTCCACACCCCCATTTGAGCGGGCCACAGCGGCATATATCCGGAAGGGAATGCCTCCCTGATACGCCAATAAAATATATCATACAACATTACGTGCAAAAAATTGTCAACAAAACCAACTTTCATTTGGCCGCGCAATTGGCATCGCAAACCCAATATTAATAAACGCATTACATAACGCACATTATATAATGCGCCCTATTTCCAGACAAATCATTGTGCAAATATTTTTTTGACATCATAACTATTATTAATAATATATAAAGCAACATATATCTTAAAATTACGACCATGACTGCAAATAAAATCACTCTCAAATTAGTGGCAACATCAATATTTATTGCAATTGGAATCGCCATCATTTTGTTCTCAATAATTGGGCGTTGGCCCAGAAATTCTCCAAACAACACAACGTTCAATTGCGCATCAATTAAGCCCAAAAACGCATTTTTAAGGGCATGAGCAGCGTCACGTAAAAATCAACCCCGGCAGACGATAAACTCGGCCTATCCCTGCTATTTTGTGTGCGCACCGGGATACGGATACGATGGAGCCACTTGCGTGCCAGCTAAAGAATGCAGGAAGTGACTTCTTGAGATTACCATATGAACAGGAAAGACGCTTCAGACATGGTCGTGCATGAATTTATGAGCAACAACGGTTCGGGATGGGGTAGCGCAGCCAGAAAACTGCAACTGAAGCCATACGAATTGCAATTCATCCATGACGTGGCTATGAGGTTACTATCAGCGGAAAGAAGCAGATGCGCTCTGCGCAAAATGATGGCGAGTTCCAAGCCTGCCGGAATGGAAAACGATGTGCAGAACCATATCTTGAGAATTGTGCGCCGACGAAATGGTCAAACTACGAAATAATATCATTGTTCAAACACTAAAGCTGCCGCCAGCATGATTTATAGATAGATACAATCTATCATACACAGCCCAATCAAATCAGTCCGCATACTGAAGCTCAGATTCATATTCAGAATCATCTTCGTACAATTTAACCATATTCAGAAATTACGTCATGTTCACTTGAGATGTTTCAGACAAAACAAGTAGATTTAGCATCAGATTGATCAAAAATTAATTAAATTGCACTGTTACGCTATTAAAATCAATACCAGTCAACTGACTTATCTTCCCAGCATAAGCGGGATCACTTTGCAATAGATGCATTGTATTTACAATTGCCTCGTCGCGGCTATCAATCCTTGACTGCGTTCCTCGGGATATATCGATAGCAAGGGAGATGGCATCACTTAGCTGCCCCAGGAGAGGAACAGTATCGGATAAGAGGTTGATTGCTGAGGCTACAGCAGCCAATTTATCAGCCCTTTCGTTCGACGTTGACGCAGCAACTGCGGAATTTATTGCATCACTTAGGTCTCTAATTTTTAGGGTATCTGTTCCGGCGTTATCTGCGACCCCATTTCCAACAGCCTCGATAATCGCATCACGAAATTTTCCAACAATTAAATTCTTAATAGCGTCTGTTGCTGAGGCCGAAAAAGCATCAAGGACCTTGAGTTGGGCCGACTCATCGATTTTATGGAATGTGTCTAAAGCTTCATTTATTGAATTTGAAACTATAAGGGAGTTTACGATATTTGTCATATCGCGCTGCTGCGAATCAGATAACTTTACCGTATCACCAGTTACAATTGTGTCTAGATATCTATTTGCGTTAACAACAGCCTCCTCGCGCTGAACCCTATCCTTTGCCTCCTTAAGTTTTTCTGAGTCATTTATCTTTCCAATAATATTCTGATTATTCCCGTCGCGCCCTAGCGCTGGGCCATTATTTTCGCCGCTCGTTGTCCCATTTCCAGACGTTTCCTTGCCGGTTTGGTTGCCAAAGAGGTTCTCACCAAGGACAGGGAAGGGGTTAGGCCGTAAACTCATAAACAGGCTTCCCCTTCGTCGCGCGTCGTGATTCAACGATTCCCTCTGGCACGGAGGGCATTGATG
The DNA here is from genome assembly GCF_900184795.1 of Magnetospirillum sp. 15-1. Taxonomy (NCBI): domain Bacteria; kingdom Pseudomonadati; phylum Pseudomonadota; class Alphaproteobacteria; order Rhodospirillales; family Rhodospirillaceae; genus Magnetospirillum; species Magnetospirillum sp. 15-1. Next base: position 9,828 of record NZ_FXXN01000021.1, read on the forward strand.
GCACGGCGGCGGTACGAGTTGACGGATCACGAATGGTCGATCATCGAGCCCTTGCTTCCGAACAAGCCTCGCGGCGTGCCTCGGGTTGATGACCGTCGGGTCCTGAACGGTATCCTGTGGCGGTTCCGCACGGGCTCGCCTTGGGCGGAAGTTCCCGAGCGCTACGGCCCATCGACCACCTGCTACAACCGGTTCGTCCGCTGGCGCAAGGCGGGCGTCTGGGACCGGCTTCTGGAGGAAATCTCCAAGGCTTACGATGGCGACATCATCATGATCGACTCGACCTGTGTCCGCGTTCACCAACACGGGGCCACGGGAAAAAAGGGGCTCTCGACGATGGCAGCATGGGACGTTCCCGTGGGGGGCTCACCAGCAAAATCCACGCGCTCGTCGATGCGGAAGGCCGTCCCGTCACCCTGCGCCTGACCGCCGGGCAGGTCCACGACAGCGTCGAGGCCGAAGCCTTGCTCGATGGAGCCTTGGGCGACGGCTCAACCCTGCTGGCCGACAAGGGCTATGACAGCAACGCCATTCGGGCCTTGGCCGAGAAGAACAAGACCTGGGCCAACATCCCGGTCAGGTCCAACCGCAAGGGCACCTTCGCCTTTTCCGCCTGGGTCTATCGCCAGCGCAATCTGGTCGAACGCTTCTTCAACAAGATCAAACACTTCCGGGGGATCGCCACCCGCTATGACAAAGACCCACGGAATTTCCTCGCCGCCGTAAAGCTCGTCGCCCTGCGCATTTGGTGCGCCGCGTAATGAGTCTACGGCCTAGCACCGAAGCCCTTCTTGCTTTCTATTTCTCGCTTGCCCGCATCAGTTACACAGCGGCAACAACATCCGTTCAATGGCAAGCCATTGATGCACTGAGAAGGGACATCTGGGGCGAGATCGCCCGAAGGACTCGCACTTGATGAAATGTGGCCGACCGGCCAACCTGACAGAAAATAAGACGAACACTGCTTTACACGTCTTGGCCGCGCATCAAGAGCGGCCATAACCTCCGTCCAATAACGTCGGAGGTCATGATGGTTTCCCTGAAGTTCTGTGATGTCCAACCGAAAAAGGCAATCGATGCCCGACGCCGTTTGCCGCAGGAGATCATCCTCGACGCCATCACCCACCAGATCAGCCTGCTGAAAGACCCGGCTTTTGTCGTGGAACGAGTGCGCTACCAGAAGACGGACGGGGGCTATAAGCGTGCCGCCGTTGCCAAACCGCCGAGGAAGTGGTGGTGGAAAGGCGATAATGGGAACTGGTACATCCAGATTCATCTGGGAACCAAGGTCGTTTCCCTGGAGCCGGGCAAGCCAACTCTGCTGTGCGGGACTACCGAAAAGGGTGCCGTTGCGGTGCTGGAGCAGGTCGCCTGTATGATTCGCGATGGCAAGTTCGCGGATGCTATTGCAGCCACCCATGCCCAGATGCAACGGAAGAAGGGCTAGAACGCACGATGGCGGGGATCAGTTCCCCGCCATCGTCGCCAACCCTCCATCATGCTCCGAGGCCACTGTCATCTAGAAACTTCGCGAGGGCTACCGGGGGCGGCGTCACATTCGCAAGGATTTCCACTGTCTCATGGTCCACATTGTGGACAATCAGAACGGAAACGCCAAAGTGGTCACCGGCGCTATTCGGATGCGCAGACTCCGGCGGCAGGCGCCCTTCAGACACCTTGACCACAGCCCATACGGGAAGCTTCTCGATTCGCCGGAGCAGGTTTACACGCTGCTGAAGCGGCTGGGCCATTTCCGCAGCCCGAACCGCTTTCACCTTCGCGTCAGCGATCAACGCTTGCTGCTGGGTGGTGAGTTTGGTTTGTTCAACCTGAGCCTTCTGCTCGGCTTCCGTTTCGATACGGCTCAAATCCTTGTTCGCCTGGGTGGCGCTCTGACTGGCCAACTCGTATTCATGTACCGCAGCAGCCAGCTTGGCCGAGACTGATGCCCGGTGCATCGGTTGCTCGACACCAGGGGCATGCCTATCGACTCGCTCACCCCCGTGACTCTGTTGGCAAGCGATTGCAGGCGGATTAACGGTGTTCGGCTTTGGTGCGTCGGACGGCTTTGCGGGGCCATCCTCGCCGTCAAGGATGCGAACATTCCCTTCGGCATCGAGTTTGGCATACAGGCCACGCAAACCACCATTTTCCTTGAAGTGGCGGACCACCTTCTCCGGATCGCTCATTTTCTGCCGTGCAAGGTGCATAACGACGCGGGCGAACTCGGACACACGGTTTTTAAGCGTAGTGCAGTCTTCTCCTTCGAAAATGAATTCACGGGTCAAGATCGTCGGAACGGGAAGCTTGCAGTTTTCCTCGGGCCATTTAACTCCGCGCGCCGTGAGATCGGCTCGGATGAGCGTCTCATCGTTTCCGAAGGTCAGCATGTACGCGGCACAGCGAGCAGCTTGACGGAAACGGCCATTGGACATTTAATTTTCTCATCGACAACATCAATCAAAGCGACGCCATAGTACGGGGATATTATTATGAATGACGGAACCTCCGCCTTATCTCTAATACCCACGGACGGCTGTCTATAGCCGATCTGCCCCTCAAGGGCGGAGAGATGCTCATCGAGGAATGCCCCAATTTCCTGAGCAGCGACGTTGCGATCAAGCGCGAGCGACCCGGCGACGTATTCCATGATCCATCTCTCAACCAAAGAGATGTCCCTGTTATTGCGATCTTAACGTGATGTCAAGTCAGTCTGACACGCCATGAAATGCTTTACCGGGTGACCCAGGAGACAGAGGATAATAGCCGCGCTGGACGACCGTGTGGCGCCAAGCCAACCTACTTCTCGCTTGCACCGCACGCGCAGGGCACCCACGCCGGTTCTGATCAGAGCGCATTCTCATTTTCTTGAGACAGGAGACATTTGCCCCCATAGGCTTCGCCCCCGCCCGAAGACAGCAAAGCCCGCTCCGATGATCGGGCGGGCTCTCTGGCGGTCGAATGTGGGTAACAGACTGGGGTACAGGCATGGGTAACACGAGCATGTGCTCGTGACCTAAGTGCCTGATTTTATTGGAAAAATCGGCGCTGGCGTCCCCACGGGGATTCGAACCCCGGTTACCGCCGTGAGAGGGGGACTAAACGTGACTTTCCGGACGCCGGCGAACGCTAGCGAATAATTTAAAATCAATGAGTTAGTGTATATTTGTCCTTGTGAGATCGGCACCGTTCGGGTACATAATTGTGGGAAATTTGTGGGAAGCTCGCAATGGCCCGTACCGTCCGCAACGCCAAGATTGACACTCGCTCCGCCCGCTCCAAACTGCCGACAGGGAAGACCATCCATTGGACCACGATCGCCCCCGGTTGCGCCCTCGGCTATCGCAAGGGGGCAAAGGGCGGGATGTGGATCGCAAAGTTCGTGAAGGAGGGCTTTCGCCGCGAGGTCTCGCTCGGCCCCGCTGATGATGTGATGGACGCCGATGGCCTCACCGCTCTCGACTATGTCCATGCCCAAACCAAAGCGCGTGAATGGTTTTCCTCGTCGGCCATGGAGGCCGTCGGCGAGAGGACCATGACACCCGGCAAGGCCACGATCACGGTGGTGATGCAGGATTATGTTTCCGAATACAAAAGAAAGGGCGGCAAATCCCTGAAGGAGTTGGAAAGTCGGATCAATGCCTTCATCCTCCCCAAATTGGGGGATGTGACGCTCGAAAAGCTGACGACAAAGCGCCTGCGCGATTGGCACGCCGAGGTCGCTGCCACACCGCCTCGCCTTCGCACGAGAAAGGGGGATGACCAGAAATACCGAGACACCTCCGAGGATCATGACGCCCTTCGGCGTCGGCAAGCCACCGCCAACCGCACGCTGACCGCCCTAAAGGCGGCGCTGAATTACGCTTTTCATGAAGGGAAAATCCAGTCCGATATCGCGTGGCGTCGGGTCAAGCCGTTTCGAGAGGCCGATTCGGCAAAAATCCGCTATCTGAAGCCCGATGAATGCGTCCGCTTGGTCAATGCCTGCGGTGAATCCTTCCGCCCCCTCGTCCAGGCCGCATTACTGACTGGGTGCCGCTATGGGGAATTGACGGCTCTGCGCTGCTCCGACTTTGACGAAACCGCCCAGACCATTGCCATTCGTGCCAGCAAAGGAGGTAAGCCCCGGCATGTCGTTCTCGGTGACGACGGCGCTGCGTTCTTTACCGATCACATTGTTGGACGCGCCAGCAACGCTTTGGTCTTCGCCCGGCCAGATGGGACGGCCTGGGGGAAGTCACATCAGTTCCGCCCATTGGCCGACGCCTGCGAAGCCGCCAATATCGTGCCTCCCGCCAATTTTCACATCCTGCGCCACACCTATGCCAGCCATCTGGTCCAGGCCGGAGCCCACCTCTCGGTTATTGCCGCCAACCTGGGGCATGCCGACACCCGGATGACCGAAAAGCACTATGCCCATCTGGCTCCGTCCCACATCGCCACGGCCATCCGGGCAGCTCTACCGAAGTTGGGGATCGTTCAACCCCGAACGGTGGTGGCGCTGAAGCGGGCATAGGAAGTGCGCTTTTCCTTTCCGGTGAAGGGCAGTCGCATCACGGGTTCATCAGTCAGGAGGAAGTGGTTGCGGGGTTTGTGACGAGGGAGCGGTGAGGGCTTATTGCTCTTTCTGGCGAATTGAAATGCAAGATTTAGCCTACGGAGGCGCCCGCATCGGCAGGCTCATAATCTCCCTCGGAAACGGTTTTCTCCTCGACGTCGTAATCAGTCATCAGAATCCCACCTCGGCCAAGGACGTGACCACGTCGAAATTGGCGCCGATCACTTCGAAGTGGCGGCGTCCACAATGGATTTTCTGGTTTTCCTTGGTGCGACGCTCCTCGCTGTCGAGCGTACTCTTGGTTTCCCGCACGAAATAGAGGCGTTCATCCCGTTCGGTGACAAAGGCCCAATCGGGATTGTACTGGCCGATGGGGGTGTCGATCTTGAACCAGCGCGGCAGCTTGAGCAGCTTCGCCAGACGGAAGCGACGATTGTGGCCCTGGAGCGATGGCCCAAGCGGGTCGGCAAATGGAGGTTGTCGCTGCCCCAGGTGGTAGAGGATCGGGCGGTGGAATGGCAAGCCGCTTCAGGCCGGGTAACCACCACGGGCGCGGAGTTGTCATGTAAACGGAAGGGTTGATTTCAAGGCACTCGGTGCGAAGACCAGATCCTGTAAGCGTGGAGACGGCCAGCCAGTCAGAGGATTGCCAAAATAACCCACCGCCTGCGCCGCTTGATCCGCTACCCCAAATTCTCGCTCAAGATCTGGCTGCACCGCATGCTGTTCTGGGGCGGAGCGGTGCTTGTGGCCCTGGCCGCCATGCTGTTCGAACGCACCAGCACCCTGGGCAATCACCTGTTCAGCCAAGCCATCGCCATTCATCCGGCTCTGGCCTTTGTCATCACGCCCCTGGGGCTTGTCGGGGTGTTGTGGTTGACCCGGCGGGTGTTTCCCGGTGCCCAAGGCAGCGGCATCCCCCAGACCATCGCCGCCATGAAGCTTCCGGTCCTGGCCGATCGCAACTCCGTGCTGTCTCTACGCTTGGCGGCCGGCAAGGTGCTGCTGACCAGCCTTGGCCTTTGTGTCGGGGCTTCGGTGGGCCGTGAAGGCCCGACGGTCCAGATCGGCGCCGCCATCATGCATGCCCTGGGGCGCTGGATCCGGCTGCCAATCCAAGAGATCGACCGTACCCTGATTCTGGCCGGCGGCGCCGCCGGAATTGCCGCCGCCTTCAACACCCCTTTGGCCGGAATCGTCTTCGCCATCGAGGAGTTGTCGCGCTCATTCGAGGAGCGCACCAGCGGCACAGTGCTGACCACTGTTATCGTCTCCGGCGTTACCGCCATGGCGGTGGTAGGCAACTACACGTATTTCGGCCGTACCGATGCGGTCTTGGATTTGGCGGCGGCCTGGCGGCCGGTGTTGATCTGCGGCATCTGCGGCGGATTGCTGGGCGGCCTGTTCGCCCGCATCTTGATCGCCGTCACGCTGGGGCTGCCCGGTCGGGCAGGCCAATGGGTCAAGGACCATCCCTTTGTCTTCGCCTCCCTCTGCGGCCTGGGCATGGCCGTTCTGGGCATGAGCTCCGGCAACAGCATCTACGGCACCGGCTACGAGGAGGCCAAGGGGCTGATCGAGGGCAAGAGTGAGTTGAGCGCCAGCTTTGGCCTGATGAAGCTGGCCGCCACCATGCTGTCTTATGTCAGCGGCATTCCTGGCGGCGTCTTCGCCCCATCGCTGGCGGTCGGAGCGGGCCTCGGCGCCAATCTGGTGCCGTGGCTCCCGGGCGCTCCCATCGGCGCCCTGGCGATTCTGGGGATGGTTGGGTACTTCACCGGCGTGGTACAGGCGCCCATCACCGCCGTGGTCATCGTCATGGAGATGACCAGCAGCCAGTCGCTGACCCTGCCCCTGATGGCGGCGGCGGTGATCGCCTACGGCGTGTCGCGGCTGGTTTGCCCCAATCCCATGTATCGCACCCTGGCCGAGGCGTTCATCGAGCGGGGAATCCGACGCGAGCCCCGAATGGACAGGGTCTAGCCATTCGCTTTAAACGGCGCCGGAGCCGGTCCAACCTTCCAGGAGTGGCTCGATCCTCCCCCCGATCGCCTATTTGCACCCGCCGATGGAGCCCTCGGCGCAGACGCGGCCGTTGATCCAGGTGGCACCGGAGAGGTCCGCGCCCTGAAGCGAGGCCTTCAACAGATTGGCGCCGCTCAGATTGGCCCCACGAAGGGATGCCTTGGTCAAGGTGGCGCCGCTCAAATTCGCTTCCGCCAGATTGGCATTGCTCAGATTCGCCGCATGCAGATGAACGCGCTTCAGGTTGGCCTTGGCCAGATTGGCGCGGGTCAGATTGACGATCTGCATGGAGGAATCGCTGAGGTCGGCACCGGCCAAATTCGCTTCATCCATGCGGGCGGTATCGTAATTGCCGCTGTGAAGGTCTTTGCCGGCAAGACTTGCCTTGCGAAGCTCACCGAAGGCGCACTGGTTCTCCGGTTCCGGCTTGCAGCTCGGGTTGACTACGCCCCTGTCATTGGCGAAGGCGGAATTCGCCAGGATCATACCGACGATGCCAACAGTACCGATGTAACCAGAGATTCTCATGATTGTGATCTTTCCTCGATAGAAGAGAGCGGACCACTATACGAAGCCGAGATGACATGACGCCGCCATGTGAATTACTATTTTGTAACCACATTAGAGCATCATAAATTAAATATCTATACTGTTGGCTAGAACGTGCCCGTGTTGATCAGCCGATGGGTGACGATACTGGCCACATAGCCCGCCGCCACCGCCCAGCTCCATTTCAGGTGTGAGCCGAAGGTATAGACGCCCCGCGCCTGGCCCATCAGCGCCACCCCGGCGGCGGAGCCGATGGACAGGAGCGAGCCGCCTACACCGGCGGTCAGGGTGATCAGCAGCCACTGCCCGAGCGGCATGTCGGGCTGCATGGTCAGGACCGCGAACATCAGCGGGATATTGTCCAGGATGGCCGACAGAAGGCCGATGATGACGTTGGCCGCCGTGGCGCCCAGCTGGCCGTAGAGCAGGTTGGACATCACCGACAGATAGCCCAGCACGCCCAGCGCACCGACACACATCATCACACCGTAAAAGAACAGCAGCGTGTCCCACTCCACGCGGGCGATCTTGCGGAACACGTCGAAGGGGTTCTCGGTGGAGGCTCCCCGGCGGCCATGGGTCTTTTGCAGGTAATAGCCCAGCAGCAACAGATAGCCCAACCCGGTCATCATGCCGATCACCGGCGGCAAATGCAGATAGTTATGGAAGCAGATGGCGGTGATGATGGTCAGGGCGAACAGGACCGGGACGCCCCAAGCGCCGGGCTTCAGCTTCACCACATCGTCACTGGCCTCCGGCCGGCCGCCGGGCAGTGCCAGATGCATCAGGGCGGCGGGCACCACGAAGTTGACCACCGACGGCAGGAACAAGAGAAAGAACTCGTTGAACTGAACCACACCCTTTTGCCAGACCATCAGGGTGGTGATGTCGCCGAAGGGGCTGAAGGCGCCACCGGCATTGGCGGCGACCACAATATTGACGCAGCCCATGGCGACGAAGCGGGGTGAATCCTTGCCCACCGCCAGCACCACGGCGCACATGACCAGGGCGGTGGTCAGATTGTCGGCCACGGGCGAGATGAAGAAAGCCAGGGTGCCCGTCAGCCAGAACAGGGCGCGGTAGCCAAAGCCCGAGCGGACCAGCCAGGCCCTGAGCGCGTCGAACACGCGGCGTTCCTCCAGCGAGTTCACATAGGTCATGGCTGCCAGCAGGAACAGCATCAGCTCGGCATATTCCAGGAAGACGTGGCGTATCGGCACCTCCAGTGCGTGTGGAAGGCCCTGGGCGTTGAAGGCCAGAGCGATCATCACCCACAGGATCCCTGCCGCCACCACCACCGGAATGGATTTGCGCAGATGGGTGGTTTCCTCGGTGATCACCAAGGCATAGGCGAAGACGAACACCGCCACGGCGGCAAGTCCGACCCAATGGCCGGTCAGATCGGGCAGGTGTTCGGTCAAATATTTTCTCCTTGGGCCTCGGTCATGACCACCCGGTTGCGGCCTTCACGCTTGGCACGGTAAAGGGCCTCGTCGGCCAGTTTCAGTGCGTCGTCCACACTGTGGGTGCCGACCACGGCGCCCACGCTGACAGTCACGGACAATTCTTGCCCGCCCTGGTTCAGTTTTCCCTTCTCCACCGCCTGGCGGATGCGTTCCGCGGCGATCTGGGCACCTTTTTGCGCCGTTTCCGGCATCAGCACCGCGAATTCTTCGCCCCCCATGCGGCCAAAGACGTCCACCTGCCGCAGGCACTTGGCGACCACAGCGACGAATAGACGCAGAACTTCGTCTCCCGTGTCGTGGCCGTGGCGGTCATTGATCCGCTTGAAGTGGTCGATATCCAACATCATCACGGTCATGGGGTGGCCATAGCGCTTGGCGGATTCCGTCAGAGCCTTGCCGCGCTCCAGGCAGGCGCGGCGGTTGAGAATACCGGTCAAGGGATCGGTGGTCGCCAGAATTTCCAGCTGGCGTTCGAATTCGGCACGCTCCACGGCATAACGGCCGAAGACCTCGAACCACAGGACGATGACCGCGCCGGCAATGCCCGACAGCCAGGCCGAAGGGATGATCGGCACCTCCCGGTGCCAAACCACATTGTCGAAGGCGTCGAACAGATTGGCGAGGCCAAGGGCCAGCAGAGTCGCGATACCGCCCAGCATCATCAGCAGGCGGCCATTGCGGGCCCGGCACCGCGCCGTGCATACCATCAGCCGCACCGATACCACAAAGGCGGCCAGGGCGACGGCCACGATCAGGCTGGCATAGAGGTATTCCAGCCCGGCCGGCGGCATCAGAAAGCGTCCTCCCAATTCCTGGACAGCCGCATGGCGCAGTTGATCAGCCCGACCATGGAATAGGTCTGGGGGAAATTACCCCACAATTCACCGCTGCGTGGGTCGATATCCTCGGATAGCAGCCCCAGCGGATTACGACGCGCCAGCACCGTCTCGAACAGGGCGCGGGCCTCGTCGTGCCGCCCCAGGGCGGCCAGAGCGTCGATATACCAGAAGACGCAGATGAGGAAGGCGGTCGAAGGGCGGCCGAAATCGTCCTCGGCCACATAGCGATAAAGGAAGTCGCCGGTGCGCAAGGTGCCGGCGACGGCATCCACCGTGGCGGCGAAGCGCGGGTCGTCGGCGGCCAGGAAATCCACTTCGTGGAGCAGAAGAAGGGTAGCGTCTAACTCGTCGCCGTCGAAGGTGGAGGCGAAGCAGCCCTTTTCAGCATTCCAGGCCCGCTGGCAGATGATGGCGTGCAGGCGGTCGGCCTCGCGGCGCCAGTAGATGGCGCGGTCGGTCTGGCCGATATGGCGCGCGATCTTGGCCAGGCGATCGCAGGCGGCCCAGCACATCACGGACGAGAAGGTGTGGACCGAGGCGATGGTGCGCAACTCCCACGGCCCCGCGTCGGGCTTGTCGAACACCGCGACGGCGCGATTGCCCAGGCGCTCCAACTGCTCGAACAGGGCGGCATTGCCCGGATGGGCAAGGCGCTGGTCGAAGAAGGCATGGGTCGAGGCCAGCACCACGCTGCCATAGACGTCGTTCTGGATCTGGATATGGGCCTGATTGCCCACCCGCACCGGCCCGAAGTCCCGATACCCGGCCAGATGGGGAATGGTGATCTCGTCGATGGAGGTGTCGCGGGTGATGCCGTAGACCGGCCGCAACTCCCCGTCCTGGGCTTCCTCGACGATGTCGTTGATGAAGCGCAGGTAGTCCTCCATGGTCCGGGTGACGCCGAGACGGTTCAGGGCATGGATGACGAAATAGGCGTCGCGCAGCCAGCAGAAGCGGTAATCCCAGTTACGCTGGGTCTCGGGCGCTTCCGGGATGGAGGTGGTGAGCGCCGCGACGATGGCGCCGGTTTCCTCGAAATTGCACAGCTTCAGGGTGATGGCCGCACGGATCACCGCGTCCTGCCACTCGAAGGGAATGGACAGCGAGCGGACCCAACTGCGCCAATGGTCCAGCGTCCGCTCGAACAGGTCGCGGGCCGTGGTCTCCACCCCGGCCTGAAGGCTTTCGTCACTGCCCAGCAGCATGTCGATGGGCCGGTCAAGGACGAAGGGCCGTTCCTCAGTGATGTAGGAGACCGGCGCATTGGTGGTCAGGCGCAGCGTCTGGGCGGGCGACACATAGCGCAGATGATTGCTGCCCCGGGTGAGCTGGGGCTTCAGCCCGCCATTCTCGAAACCGGGCCGCAGCCGCACCAGCACCCGCGGCCGCCCCTGGATCGCCCTGATCCGCCGGACGATCATGGGCGGGCGGAAGATGCGCTCGTACAAGGCGAAGCGAGGCGCGAAATCCACCACCTCGGCAATACCGCCATGATGGTCATAAAGCGTCGTGCGCAGGATGGCCGAATTTGGAAGGTAAGCCTGTTCCGAATGAAGCTGGTCGACCAGTTCGATGGAGAACATTCCATCGCCCTTTCCTTCGTTAAGTAGGGCATGAAACACCGCGTCACCGTCCATGCGGGGGAAACACCCCCAGACGATGGTGGCTTGCGCGTCCACCAGGGCTGCAATGTTGCAATTGCCGATGACGCCGAGATCAAGGGTGCTCATGGTCTTGGTGTCCTCCTATTGCGGTATCGAGTCCGTTCAGCCAATGGCGCATGGCCCGGGGATCGGGAAAGCGGAACAGCGCCTGGGTCGTTGGGCTGTCACCCACATGAATGGACAGTCCGCCCATGGCGTTGACGGTGATAAAACCGCTTTCATCGGTCACATCATCGCCGGCGAAGACCGGCCGCCGACCGGCATAGGGGGGTAGTCGCATGAAGCGCTCGATGGCCAGGCCCTTGCTGTTTCCGGCGGGAATGATCTCCATCACCGATTTTCCCTCCAGCAGGTCGAGGCCATGCGCATCCGTTGCGACGGCGGCTGCGGCCAGGGTACGGACGGCGGCTTTCTGCTCGGGAGCGGCGCGGAAATGGAGCGCCAGGGACTGGCTTTTGCGCTCCATCATGACGCCGGGAAGCCTGCGCCGGGCGGCCTCGATCCCTGCGACAAGGCCGTCGGGCCAGGGCGGCGGCGGAGTGAACCTCTGGCCGCCCAGGCGCCATTCCGCGCCGTGACAGCCCACCGCATCCCATGGGCCGGGAAAGAGACTGTCGATACTGTCGAGAGACCGGCCGCTGACCAGGGCAAAGGCGCCTCCCAAGGCGCGGGCCAGGGAGTCAAGCACTTGCGGCAACCCTTCGGGAATGACCACCCCGTCGGGAGTGGGCGCCAGGTCAAGCAAGGTCCCGTCGATATCCAGGAACAAGGCCCACCCGGCCTGGTCCGCCGAGAGAGGAAGGCCACCCATCATGTGTTCCCCACCATGATGGCGCCCTGGGTCACCGCTTCGATGCGATATTCGATATGACGGCGCTTGCGCATGCGGGCGGCATCCAGCAGCATCCGGCCCGCCCAGAAGTAGATGTTGTTCTCTCCCACCATCTCGCGCATCAGCCGCATGCGTTCGCGGCGCTGCACGGCGGGCATGGACAGGCCCGTATGCAGCGCCTCGCCCATGGCCTGGACGTCATAGGGATTGACGATCAGCGCCTCCAGCAATTCGCGCGACGCCCCGGCAAAGGTGGACAGCACCAGCACGCCGTCCTCGTCGTCCCGGGCGGCGACGAATTCCTTGGCCACCAGATTCATGCCGTCGTGCAGGCTGGACACCAGACAGACATCGGCGGCGCGGAACAGGGTGAACACGTCCTCGGGCTCATGATGTTTGGGCACCAGGATGATCGGCACCCAGCCGTTGCGGCCGAAGCATGCATTGACATCGGCGGCAGCCCTTTCCGCCTCGACCTGGGTGTCGCGATAGGCGGCAAGGCGCGAGCGCGTCGGCGCGGCGATCTGCAGCAGAGTGAAGCGGCCGATCCATTCGGGATGGGCGGCCAGCAGGCTGCCCACCGCATGGAAGCGGTCGGCAATGCCTTTGGTGTAATCGAACCGTTCGACGCCCACCGCCAATTTGGTCTCGGGGGCGATGCCGTATTTGTGCCGCACGCTCTCGCGGCACTTTTCGGCGGGCGGCTGGCTGGCCAGGGCGCTGGGCGGCCATTCGATGGATATGGGATAGGGGCGCACCAGGGTAGTGCTGTTTCCGGCCCGCACCGTGCTGTGTTCACGGTCGATATGGCTTTCCAGGAAGCGGTCCACCGAATCCAGGAAATTGATGCAGTGGAACTGGGTGTGGAAGCCCAGGATGGACGAGCCCAACAGTCCCGACAGAATCTCCTCCTTCCATGGACAGATGCCGAAGACCTCGGGATTGGGCCAGGGAATGTGCCAGAAGGTGATGATGGTCGCCTCGGGCAGGCGTTCCCGCACCATCCTGGGCAGCAGGGCGAAGTGGTAATCCTGGACCAGGACCACCGGATTGGGCGTTTTGGCCTCGGCCACCACGGCATCGGCGAACTTGCGGTTGACCGCCACGTATTGCTCCCAGTCCGCCGCGCGGAAGCTGGGCCGCACGAAGGCGATATGACAGAGCGGCCACATGCCCTCATTGGCGAAGCCGTAGTAATAGCCGTCCTGTTCCTCGTCCGACAGCCACAGGCGGCGAAGGGTATAGGCGGGCGCGTCCGGCGGCACCTGAAGATGATCGTTCTCGTCGACCATGGACGGGTCGGCCGAGCCGCTGCCATGGGCGATCCAGGTGCCGCCGCAGGCCCGCATGATGGGTTCCAGCGCCGTCACCAGACCGCTGGCCGGGCGTTGCAGCACCACCTTGCCGTCCTCGAGATTGTGGATGTAGGGCTCGCGGTTGGAGATGACCATCACCTCGGCCCCGGGCAACTCGTCGCGCAACACGCTGCGCAGGCTGTCAGGGCTCCAATCCACCCGGATGGCTTCGGTCAGGACGCGCGGCGTGTCGAGATCGCGCAGGATCTTGCGCATCTCGCGCACCAGCGGCTCCACATCTGACGAAAGGGCGGAATCGTCCTTGCCGTCGCTGTTCCCCGCCAATCCCTTGCGCACCGCCTTGATCCAGCCGCGAAGCGTCAGCCGGGCGACCACCACGGTCACGCCCGCCGCCCCCAATCCCAGCAGGGCGAGAAAGCCCGCGAGATAAAGCTCGGCGCTGTCGCTGCGCCGTTCGATGAAGCGCAAATCGTGGAGAATGACCAGGCGGCCGAGATAGGTGTTGTCAGCGGCCAGGGCGAAGGTTGCGACCAGGACCGGCCCGCCGTCGATGTGCTGGACGGCGAAGGCATGGTTCAGGACGGGTGCCGGGGGACAGGCCAGGGCTTTCGGCCATGCCGTGGACCTCTGGGCCAACTGCCCATCGGGCGTGCACAGGCCCAGGGCGAGCAGGCGCTCGTCCTGGGTGATGTGCTTGAACAGGGCGTCGATCTTGCGGTCGGCCTTGGCCAGGACCAGCCCGGTCACCGATTCCTGGACCGAGTTGAACACCAGCTGCGAGCGCATCTCCACGTCGGCGCGGAACCAACGCTCCACCAGCGAGCCGACCAGCGGCGCTCCGCCCCAGGCGATGCCGCCGAGCACGAGGAGAAGGGGGAGGACGAACCGGATTGCCATTCGCATGGATGTTCTCCTCTATGGACCTGTAGCGGGGCAAGCGCCCGTGGGGCAGGAAGTGATATGGGAGACGGCAACCAACTCCCACAGGGTGCCTTGGGTTTTGTTCAGCTTCTCCTTGCTCGTCGCGGCGAAGGTCAGCATGCCGGAAAGGCGAACCCGCTTGCCCACCAGGGCGATGGGCGCCCCGTTGGCGTCCACGCGGCCCTCCACCAATCTGGCTGGCACGGTCGCCACGACAGCGTGACGAAAACTGAAACGCCCCTTCAGAGAGGACGGCTTCTTGGGCAGCAAGCGGAGACGGTAGCTGCGCTCAACCCGGGCTCCGCATCGCGATACCGTCGGGCGGATGGAAATCGCGCGGATGAGGTATCCCTCGGTCACGACGACCAGCCCCTCAACCTTCGGGTCGGGCTTGTTCGGCAGCGCCTGAATGTCCTTCAAGGCCATGACGCGAGCTTGAATATTCGGTTGAGGGGCTATCGATGGAGGGCAGACGATGACCTTCGCAGATGCTGCACCGGTCGCCATCGCCATCGAAACGATGAGGACGCCCGTGCCCATGCGCCTTGCGGCCCGACCTCCCAGCCATTTCGTCATAAATTCCAGCCACATGGCACCCTCCGCTACCGCCGGGACGTGACGAAAGTCCGACAGGGGTGGATCAAATCTGGTGGCCGAGTTGGCGGAGTGTGGGCAGGGGCTGCTTCAGCCCATACCCTTTCCTTAGTGTTCCAGCGGCTTTCCGGATGGTCCTGGCTGCCCGAATGCATGCCTGCCTCCACAAATCAATCTTTCTGAACAACGTTATTTGAAAGATCGATTGTGGCGAGATGATGGTGGGCCAGTCAGCCAGCAGCCGTATCTGCGATTCAGTCAGAGGTCCGCTTTGGAAGAATAGTCCGGACGAGTTGAATGACCGAGATGGGCGCGGAGCCGTCATCAATGGGCCGAAAGCGGACTGGCCGGTCTCGAAAATAGGATCGGCAATATCGGTCGTTGCGTCGGACATGGATTTCAGAAAGGCCAACACCGCTGTTGATCAAGGGGGGCGTTGGGCTGGCTGCTTTCGGGTGCGCATGTTTGTTCATTGGGATCCGGGTACTGCCCCTTTCAGGCGATTCCACTCGATCCGGCGTCGGCGCCAATGCTCTCCGATGGCCTGCGTAAAGTCGGGCCGCACCAGTTTGGCGCGCGCCTCCAGCCAGTCGCGGGTTTCATTGCGGATCACGACGCCTTCCATCGGACCCGTGCGAACCCGGCTGGGTTCGCCAATGACCATCTGCTTCAGTTCGGTAAGATTGCTCCGTCCCACCCCGATCAGGGGGACCACCGCCAGCCCAAGACGCGCAGCCAACGCATTGCGCCGGGGGGTCGACCAGAACCTGGCTTCCCTCTTGTCATAGACGTCGAACACCAGGAACCAGTCGGGCAATTGGTCATAGGTTAAGGAATGGCGCGCGGCGCACCATTCTCCGAACAGGATCTCGCCGTGCCCAAGTTTGGCAGCAAGTTGATCCCGGTGGAGGCCCAGCCAAGCGTTAGCCTTGTCAAATTGACCGGAATACGGAGGAACCAGATATTGCCCTCGGTTCTGCAAACGCAGCCCCCCATCCGGTCCCACCGACAGCCCCAAATTCGCCCCATCAAGCTTTTCCTCTATCACCACCTCGCGGGCCAGAAGTGCATCGGCCTCTGACCCAGACAGGACCTTGTCGTCTCGGGTAAAGCCGGTGCCAAGGCCGACGAGGTGGGGAATGCGGGGAAAACGAAAAAACGCGCTCATACACCAAACTTGTTCTTGTGGAACTTTTGAATATCGTCCGGGCACAGGAACTCCACGACGATCCCGTGTTGCGTCAAAGCTGGTGCCCAGTCGAGCCATTTCGAGTCTGCCGCCTGCAGGATCGGCGGCTGCTCGGCGTGGGCGCCCGCGACTGCGACAAATACTCGGTCGGGGGCATCGAAGGTGGCCAGCGCGCGATTGTCGGGGAAACTGTCGAAGCCCCGGTCCTCATGCTCTCGGATGACCACAAGATCCACGAACTGGGCCTTCATCCTATTATTCAATGCCCATTTGACAAAAGCATCGCCCGGCCGATTGCCCGTCTTTGGCTGCGTCTTGTTTTGATACTCTGTCAAAATCCGGAATTGATCGTCCAGGACGAGCCTACCCTGGCGCATCAAAGCCTGCAACGCCAGGGCGCAGGCCGCCACGCAATCCAGCGACACGTCGTGGTGCTGGCCGTTCGCGACCAGGACGACATTGGTGTCCACCACCCGAGCCGCCGCACTCACTTACGCGACGCCTTCTTTAGCTGATTGGCTGCTGCCACTGTCCGTGCGGTGAGATCGGCCATTTCGTCGCCGAAGAAATTCTCCGGCCAATTTTCGATGTCGCCCAGGAGGTTAAGACTGAGCGGTTCCATTTCGGTCGCGCTCCCCGCCCGCTTACAGAAATAGACGGCCACATCGTCGGGTGTGAGCATGCCCTCGGCGACCCGCCGTTGGAGACGGTTCAGGAAATGCTCGGAATGGCTTTCAATGATGAGTTGGATATTACGGTCCTGGCCGCCTTCGCGCGCCTTGATCGCTGCAATAAACACATCGGCCAGTTCCGCCTGGACCTGGGGATGGAGGTGGATCTCCGGCTGCTCCATCCAGACGGTCGAATGGGCGGGGCAATAGAACGCTTGGACCAGTGCGGGAAGCACCTGCGAGACCCCGAACCCGACATCGGTAATCTTAACTTCCGGTGCTTTGGTATGAGTCTTGATTAGGACCTCGTATTCCTTGCGCCCTTCCGCCACGGGTTTCAACACGAAACTGTGTATTACACCCAGCTCCTTCAGCCACTTGGCAATACATTCGGCGAAGGGCTCTCTCGGTTTTCCCCGTCCCCAGTTAAAACTTCGCCCCTCGTTTTGGGCGGAAAGGATCGCGGCGACCGCGTATTCGCCCAACTGGCCAACGTCCTCGGGGCGATCACCTGACCATTGGTAAAGCCGTTGTGGATGCTTGCGCAATGGACCGAGATAGCTGATGCTGTTCAGCATCGTCTCGGTTGCCAGTGCGAAATCAGCCAAGAAGCCGGCGTTCTGGTAGCGGGCCATGGTAACTTCGGGAATACGATAGAATTTCTCCGGCTCGGCCAACGGCCAAATTCGGCCCGTGGCTCTCACGAACTTATAAGAATCCGACTCCAGCTTGAATTTACCGTCCGCCTTCCGGGCGTTGGTAACATCCAGAACAATGTCATCATCCTCTATCAGGTCATAGCGGAGGGATCGCATTACCGGTTGGCCCGACTTCTCGGCTGCCACAGAAACTTGTAAGCCCAGCTTAGTACCAAAATAGCGTTTCCTGGTGAGGGGATCGCGAAACCCCAGTCCTGTGGGCAGAGACCACCTCAAATCGCACTCAAGCGTCTGGGAAAGATCGTGGGCGTAAAGGCAGTCGGCGAAGGTCCCAAGGTCGATTAGGGTGGTCGCGTCGCCAAGATTGAGGGCACGCTTCCGGTCGGCCGACAACGCTGTCTGTTTCAACGCCAACAGCAAATGGCCCAGGCTGCTCTTGCCAGCGCTGTTGGCGCCAAAGATCACGGTCAGTGGCGCCAACCGTATCTCGCCAGTGTCCCTCCATGACTTGAAGTTTCGAATGCGAAGGGAAGTGAGCATGGCGGTTCCTTGCGTCAAATGCGCTGGGCAATTACCCGACGGACACTCTTCCAAAGAACGGTGAGTGTGGAAACCAAAGAATCGGTTTGCTTGTGGTGAATTTACAGTTCCAGCTATACGGCCCCTCGGTATCGATCTTCAAGAGTTCGAGAATCGAGACATCGCCAGCGATGCTTATTTCGACCGGCTTGGCCAAGATGTGACTGAAAATGATCGCGATTTTGTCGTCGTCCCCACGTGGGACAAGGACGGGGGGCTCGATTCCCAGGCCAAGATCGCCCGGAATAATCCTGAAGTGGGGAAGGAGAAGCTCGTTCAGCAAATTAAATCGGCGTCCGCTTTTGCGACTAGGCGCGGATTCTCCGAACGTCCAACATGGGCGCAAAGCCGACATCAAATCTCCAACTGGCGCCCGTCGGCGTTAGGATGTGTTCGGTAGTTATTTCCAAAATATTCCAAATAATTTCAGACACATATTACCTCTCCGATAGCAACCGACGCCCTGCCTTCCTGACGGATGCAGGGCGTCTCACTTTTGGAGGGAACGATGATGACAGGAGGGATTCTGTCCTCGCCCGAAATGGGCGAACTCCCCCCTCACATAAGACAGGAACGACCATGATCGACGTGAACAATGTGGAATCCTTCCTCGATGCCCTGGCTCGCCAGGGCATCGACATCCCTGCGGAATACCGGACCCAAATATCGTCGCGGCTCAACGACATCATCCAGTACGAACCGATGGTCGGGGTCTTCGGCAAGACCGGGGCGGGCAAGTCCAGCCTGTGCAATGCCCTGTTCGGCAGGGACATATGCCCGATCAGCGACATTGCCGCCTGCACCCGCACGCCCCAACAGGTCAGGCTCAACCTTGTGGGCAGGGGCATGACCCTGCTCGACGTTCCCGGCGTGGGTGAGAGCGAAGATCGTGACGCCGAATATGACGCGCTCTATCGGCAATGGCTGCCCAAGCTCGATCTGGTGCTGTGGATCGTCAAGGCCGATGATCGCGCCCTGGCCGTGGACCAGGATTTCTTCAAACGGCTGGTCAGGCCGTATCTGGATGTGGGCAAGCCCTTCTTCGTGGTCCTCAGCCAAGTGGACAAGATCGAACCGTTCCGGGAATGGGACGAAAAGGCGCATCAACCCGGCTCCCGCCAAGCGGCCAATATCGAGGAAAAATGCCGCGTGGTGGCGGGGTTCTTCGGCCTGCCTCCCGGTCAGGTTCTGGCCGCTTCCGCCGCAGAGAAATACGGTCTGGTGGAACTGGTGGACGGCATCGTTCACGCCCTGCCTGCCGAAAAGCGGGTCGGCGTGTTGCGCGAGGTACAGAAGGAATACCGTTCGAAAAAAGCAAAGAGGGATGCGGAAAAGGGGATTCTCGACGTGATCGTCGAGGTCGCCGGAACGGCGCTTGCCAAAGCGGTCGATTGGGTTGCCGGTAAGATCGGCAGCATCTTCAGCGGCTGGTGGTGACGACAATGGCCCAGACCATCATATCCGTACTGGCCCGCAGCAACGGCATCACGCTGTAGCGGTCAGGTTGGAATGGTTTTTAGAAACCGGACAGCCCGCGCTTCAATCGCCGGGTCGGGGGACATGGAGAGGAAGCGGTAAAGAACCGTCTCGACATCCAAGGGGCGGATTTCATGCCAAGCCCGGATATACGCCTCGTCCTTTTCCGCCATACGGAACAGCTTGGAGACGGTCAGGTCCTCGGGACAGGGAGCCACGGCGAAAACGGTATGGTCCCCATCCCGGACCTGGACACGCACGGCGCGGTAAATCCACCCTTCCGGCAGCTTGGCCGTCCCGTCGTTCACGCCGTCGATATAAAAGCCATGGGTGTCGTGAAACTGCGATCCCCACCCGAAGAGGGCGTTGATCTCCTCGGACGCTTCTTCGCCGGGATGGTCACGCTCCCAGTCACGGTAATTGTTCGGATAGGCGTCGATTTCCTCGGACATCCGAAGAAGCGCCGGGGCCTCGGGCCAGCCGACAAGAACCGCCTGGCTGCCGACCACGATCACGGTATCCGTTTTGAAATGGTACGATAGCGCCCGGACCGCCCGGTAAAGATCATCAGCCGTCCTCTGCCCCGACATGTCAGCGCAAACCCTGCTTGGCCTTGCGCCAGATACGCCGACGCAGTTGAGGATCGCGGAAGTCCACGACATCGACCAGAGGAGAGCTAAGGCGCAAGCGCACCATCGCTTCTCCCCGGCTGGTAATGGAGCGGCACAGGGTTTCGGCGTCCTGGGACAGCAAGCTTTCCCACTCCGGAATGTAATCGAACAACGGCCCGGCCTGCCGTTTCTGGGCAATCCGTATCTTCGCAGATTCGATGAGGTCTGGGCGCGAGCGGATGCGACGCGCGATCAAGCGGTGCATCAGCAGCTTGGCACGATCATTAACCGTTTCGGCGTTGGCTGTGCCGACGCCTTTGGCGTTCAATGCCGATCCCATGAATCCCTCGGGTGCATTGGTCGGGGTCATTTTAGGCAGGCCGGACGGTAATGCCAAGAGGGGCAATGGTTTGCCCCATTTCCACATCTTCTCAATGGAGTATTCCATGACCGATCCCCTCGCGGAGATCGGCAGCCTTTCGGCTGCCGATTTCGATGCCGGAGCCTTGTTCAGCGGCCAGCCTTCGGGCCGCAAAATCAAGGGCTACGCTTCTCCCTGCCGGCACACTCCCGCCGTTGATCCCGACTACCTGTTCCCCGCGATCATGCGGGATTTGGTGGTGTGGTTCATGAGCGGGAGCGATCCCCTCTACCTCTTCGGTCCCACCGGCAGCGGCAAGACCAGCTTGGTCCGCCAAGTGGCGGCGCGGCTGAATTACCCGGTGTTCGATGTCACCGGCCACGGACGGCTGGAGTTCCCGGACCTGGCCGGGCACCTGACCGTGGACAACGGCTCCATGCGCTTCGAGCACGGGCCGCTGGCCCTGGCGATGAAGCACGGCGGGCTGTTTCTGCTCAACGAGATCGACCTGTTGGACCCGGCCACCGCAGCCGGGCTCAACGGGGTGTTGGATGGTGCGCCGCTCTGCATCCCGGAAAACGGCGGCGAGGTGATTCCGCCCCATCCGATGTTCCGCTTCGTCGCCACCGCCAACACCAATGGCGGGTCCGATGGGACCGGGCTTTACCAGGGCACGCTTCGCCAGAACCTCGCCTTCATGGATCGGTTCTGGCTGTGCGAGGTGGCCTACCCAGACTCCACGGCGGAACTCCAGATTCTCGAACGCCGGGCTCCGGCTCTGCCTGCCGATCTGCGTTCCACCATGGTCGAATTCGCCAACGAGGTTCGCCGCCTGTTCATCGGCGACAGCGACGGCCGGCACCAAAGCATCGAAGTCACCTTTTCCACCCGCACCTTGATCCGCTGGGCCGATCTGACCCAGCGGTTCCAGCCCTTGGCCCGCGCGGGCATCCAGCCCGTGACCTATGCCCTCGACCGGGCGCTGGGGTTTCGCGCCTCTCCGCCCACCCGCGCTTTGCTCCACGAGCTGGGGCAGCGGCTGTTTCCCTCCGCTTCGTAACAAGCTGCGGAAAAACTCAAAATTCGGGGGCTTTTGCCCCCGATCCCCCAATCGGGAGGCGCAGCCTCCCCAACCCTCCAGCTTTTAAATTATTGATTTTAAACAAACTGGAGGCTCGGAGGCTGCGCCTCCGAACGGGTTCGGGCAGTCGCCCGACCGCGAAGCGGAGTTTTTCCGCACCCTGCTAAAGGAAAAATGCCATGACCAATGCCATCTCCACCGACATCACCGTTTTGAAGCAGCTCATCGCCCTGCGGCTGGATGTCAATATCTGGTCCGCCAGGAAGAAACTGACCCCCGCCGATTTCGGCACCCTGGATTTGCCCCCGGAAAAACTGGCCTCGCTGGGGAGCAAGAAGGTCTGCAATCCCGAGGATTTGCGGGTGTTCTCCACCCTCAAGGCCCGCGCCATTGCGCTGTTGGACCGCCACGGCATGCGGTTCCTCGGCGGTTGGGCGATTCCCGAAAACGCCGTCAAGCCGGTGAGCGAGGGACTGAAAGTCATCGCAACCGATTTCGCCGCCGCCAAGGACTCCTTCCTCGCCCGCTACGATCAGGCCATCCAGGAATGGGTCGGCAACAATCCCGGCTGGGAATCGCTGATCGCCCACTCGCTGGTGGGTATCGACACCGTGCGGGCACGGCTGGGCTTCGCATGGCAGATGTTCAAGGTCGTGCCACCCAAAGGCCAGGCCGGGCAGACTCTGACCGAGGCGGTCAATGCCCTCGGCGGTTCGCTGTTCGGGGAAGTCGCCAAGGTGGCCGATGAGGCGTGGCACAAGAGCTTCGCCGGGAAAGCCGAGGTCACGGCCAAGGCTCTGTCTCCCATCAAAAACCTGCGGCACAAGTTGGCCGGGCTGTCCTTCGTCGAGCCTCGGGTGACGCCCCTGGTGGATGTGATCGACGCGGCCTTGGCGGCTGTGCCCCATAAGGGGCCGATCACCGGCACCGCCTTGGTGGGGCTTCAGGGGCTGGTCTGCCTGCTCCGCGATCCCGCCGCCATGGTCGAACACGGTCAACGGATCATCGAAGGCCAGAATCCCAACAATGCCTTGCTCGGACTGGTGGCCCCGCCGGCTGCGGATCAGGCCCCGGACATGGACGCCGATCGCTTTCCCGATTTCAACGACGACGACCTTCCCCCTGATCTGCCGATGGAACCCGCCTCCACGCTGGACTCCCTCGGCCTATGGTAAGGACTTCAAACTCCCATGCACAATTCAGCCATCCTGCAAAGCCTGCCCCTGCTGGCCGATGCCCTGGGGCGGGCTTATGGCGTTGCCGTCGAGATCGGCGGCACCGACGCCTACACGACGGGCAAGGTCATCCGCCTTCCCGGCCTTCCCGCCGAAGCCGATGCCACCTTCCTGGGTTTGGTGCGCGGCTATATCGACCACGAGGCGGCGCATGTCCGCTTCACCGAGTTCCGGGCCATTTCCCAGGCCGACACCACCCCGCTGGAGCGGCACATCTGGAACATCTTCGAGGATTGGCGGGTCGAAGCCAAGCTGGCGGCATATTATCCCGGCTGCCGACAAAATTTTACCTGGCTGATCCGCCACCTGTTCCTGGAGGGGGTGTCAACGCTCCCTTCGGGGGTGGCCGTGGTTCTGGATTGGCTTCTGCTGATGGTTCGCTCCTGGAGCGTGCCGGAATTGGCAACCCGGTGCCGGGAGGCCGCTGCCCTGATCGACCGCCAGTGGCCGGGCTTGCGTCCGGATGTGGAACCGATCCTGGAGCGGATGCCCGGTCACTGTCCCGATAGCCTGGCCTGCCTGGACTATGCCCGCCAGGTCATCCACTGCCTGAAGGATTCAGCTCCGTCTCCTGGAAAAAATCCATCCCCGGATTTGGCGATCAGTAGCGATATTCAAAGCCTGATTTCCGCCGGGGAAAACGATCTCCCCGATGATTTCGGGCAAGTGCTGAGGAAATCCCTGGGGCGGAACGCGACGGAGATCAATCGCCTCACCGTCGCCATTGTGGGAAACAAACCTCGTCTGCCCACCGACGCCAAGGATCGTGCCGCCATCGACCATGCCATTGCGGGCCTGCGGGCACGCCTGCATGGATTGGTGCAATCATCCCGGATGGTCAGGCACAAGCCCGCCAGAGCCGGGAAAATCGACACACGCCGCCTCCATGGTGTGGCCGTGGGAAATCCACGGATATTCGCCATCCATCAGGCTCGCCCCG
The DNA here is from genome assembly GCF_900184795.1 of Magnetospirillum sp. 15-1. Lineage (NCBI taxonomy): Bacteria > Pseudomonadati > Pseudomonadota > Alphaproteobacteria > Rhodospirillales > Rhodospirillaceae > Magnetospirillum > Magnetospirillum sp. 15-1. The sequence continues at coordinate 33,394 of NZ_FXXN01000021.1, forward strand.
CCATCAACACCGCTCTGCATGTGCTGCTGGACACTTCCGGCTCCATGCGGGAACGCATCGGCCTCGCCAACCAGTGCTGCCGCGCTGTGGCCCAGGCCATGGCCCTGATTGGCGTGTCGGTGGGGATCACCGCCTTTCCCGGCGGCGAACCCGGCACGGTGGTTCCTCTGCTTCGACACGGGGAGCGTCCGGGCCAATACCAGGATGTGGGAGCCAGGGGCATGACTCCCATGGGCGAAGCCCTGTGGTGGGTGCTGCAACGACTGTCCATCCTGCCGGAACAACGCCGCATGGTGCTGATCATCACCGATGGCAGCCCCGATGGCGCCGCCAATGTTCGGGCCGCCATCAAAGCAGCAGCGGCCCAGGGCGTCGAGGTCTATGGCCTCGGCATCGAGTCTTCTCACATCACCACCCTGCTGCCCGGTCGCAGCCGGGTGATCGCGACCATCGGCGAATTGCCGAGGGCGGTCTTTTCCATGTTGGAGCAAACGCTCGTGTAAGGGGGCGGCTTGGGGAGAGCCCAGGCCGTCTTTTTTTGGGGGGAGTCGAAGAGTTAAGTCGCGGACATCCGCACATCCGCAAAACGCGATAAAACGCGCATTTATAGCCCAAAAATCGCGCTGGATTGCTGATTCCAGCCGACTTTTGCCGCCCATGACGCTTGTGACTGTGAGGGGTTATTTGTAATAGCCATCAATAACATCAAGAAACGAGCTCAGAGTTACTGGTGATAACCTCCCTCATACTATGAAAACTAGCAAGGGAGTTAAGCCAGTGATTGATCGGAGAATAAGGCGAGACATCATGGATGTCATCGAAAATACCTGCGATAGGATGACTGAGCGATTTTCCAGAGTTCTTTGTGTTCGGATAGACGTTAGGTTTCCTGCTGACTACCCCCATGACGGATTGAATAGAGAAATCGGGGATATGACCAAGAGACTAAGGGAAGGCTTAGGCTTCCACGGCATTGAAGTTCAGTACATATGGACACGGGAGCAGAAGACATCGGAAAATCCACACTATCACCTCATGGTATTCGTGGATGGACACGAAGTGACGAGCCCATACAGGATTTTCAGCGCAGCCGAGCGGCTCTGGGGGAACATCATTGGTGTCAGTGCAAGGGGACTGATTGACCATTGCAACCATGACCACAACGGGATTGCGGCTTACAACGGCATCATGCTCCTCCGACCGAGGGACAAGGCTTCCGGCCAAGAATTTGACGAACAAAGTCAGGAGTTTGACAACTCTCGCGCCTATGTGTTGTCCCGCGCATCCTATCTGGCGAAGACTCACACCAAGGGTAATGCCCCGTACCGGGTGCGGGAGTATGGGTATTCACAACTCAGGTAGCGATGGTGCGCAAAGGGCCAATCCTTGGGACAGACATTTGCGCCTGACCATTAGGATTTCCGCACCGTTCCCTCAGGCGGTCCTGGCCGTTTGCGGTCAGGGTCTCGGGTGGGGGCGTCCTTCGGGATGCCTTCCAATAGCGCTGACGGATGAATATCCAGCGCCCTGCCAAGATCGAAAATCACGTTGAGCGTGGGGTTATACCGCCCCGCCTCCAATCCCCGCAGATAGGGGACTGAGATACCGGCCCGAAACGCGACCTCCTCTTGGGTCAGGTCGCGGTCGGTGCGCAGGCGTCGCAGCGCCGTTCCGAAATGTTGCTGAGCGTTCACATCGAAATCTGAGGAGCATCAACGTCGCCTGACGAGAAAATATATTTTCTGTTATGCGAGTTTGCTGATAGCATCCCGGCATTAAAACCGCCGATTGCGAGCGTTGCAGGCCCAAAGACCTCTAAGGCCCGCCGAAATCTGGGGGGGATGGGGCGGTAGCTTTCGGGTGGGTGGTGGTCGCCCACACGCATAGAAACAGAGGAAGATGGGGCAAATGTTCAGAAAAATTCTGCTTGGTGGATCGTCGGCGCTTGCGCTGCTGGCTACGGCTCCCGCTTATGCGATCTGTACCCCAGGAGCAATGGCGGCAGGCCAAGACTGCACCGTCGATGTGACGGGCGGCACGGGCGAAATCAATCAATCGGTTGCCGACTCGGCAACCTCGCCCGCCACGGCGGTCAACCAAATCGTTGGAAACGGCGGTACCCTGACCGTAAATCACGGGGCGGGTATCGTGAACCGTGATGCAGGCAGTGATGCCCCCCTGGGGGTCGCTGTTTATTCGGCCCCCGGCGGCACCAATATCGGCACGATCAACAATCAGGGCATCATCGCGAACGGCCACAGCTCCAATGCGGTCATCAACCTCGCTGGATCGAGCGTGACGACCATCAACAATGGCACCATAGGCAACGCCACCATCCAGGCGCTTGGCACATCCAGCACCGGCATCCGAATCGGGATTGATGGTGGTTCCGCAACCGCTGGCGGCCTTGTTCTTAATCAGGGATCGGCCACATCGACCGGGCAGATCCTGGTGGCAAACGGCGATTCTGCCGCCGTCCTCTCCCACGCCACGGGTGATGTTACCATCAACAACGTGAACGGGGTGCTGCAGGGTGGTTACGGCGTTGCCCTTGCCACAAACGGTGCCATCACCGTCACGAACGGCAACGGCACCACGGCGAGCAGGATCACGGGGCTAAGTAGGAACGCCATTCAGATCGGCCACTCTGACGAACCGGCCTTTGCCCCGACTTTTCAGGTTACGAACAATGCGGGCAGCACCATTGAAGCCTTGGGGGCTGGTGGCACCGCCATCATGGTGGTCGGCAATGTCGGTGGGGCCAGCACCATCACCAATGCCGGCACCATCACCGCCGGCAGCGGCGGCGGCGCCATCGACCTGACCGGCAACACCTCGGCCACCAACCACATCACCGTCACCAATACCGGCACCATCAGCGGCAACGTCAAGCTGGGCAGCGGCGATACCCTCAATGTCAACGGCGGCACCATCGCCGGCAACGTCACCGGCCAGAGCGGCAGTACAGCGGTGGCGGTCGGCGGAAACTCCACCGTCAACGGCACCATCGGCACGACCGCCATCAATATTCCGGTGACGTTCGGCGGCGACCACACCCTGACCATGGGTAGCGGCAAGACCATCTACGGCGCCGTCACCGCCAACACCAATGGGCAGGGCACCGTGGCCTTCGACGGCAGCACCAACATCTATGCCGACATGGGGCAGAATGGCAAAAGCCTGAAAGCCGTCATCCTCAACGGCGGCTCGGTCGATCTGGACAACAGCAGCTATTATGTCGGCACCACCACGGTGAACAGCAGCGCAACCCTGGGCCTGTGCAGCGCCAACGGCTGCTCGTCGGGCGACACCCTGCACGGCGATCTGGTTCTGAACGGCGGTACGCTGAACCTCATCAACGGCGGCGGCACCACTACCCTGGCCGCCGGTTCCAACAGTTCGACCGGAGCGTTCACCACCACTTCCGGCAGCGTGATCAAGCTCGCCATCGGCGGCGACGGCAACACCTCGGGTGCGGGCAATACCAGCAACATCACCCATATCACGGCGGCCGGCGTGGCAACGCTGGGCAATGGCACCACCGTGACGCCGACGGTCAACGCGCTGACCATTTCCAACGGCGCCCGCTACATCCTGGTGGACGGCACCGGAACGGCGAGCGTGGGCACCGTGACGGCGACCAACAGCGCCCTGGTGTCGTGGTCGGTGCTGCGCGGCGACGATGCCAGCCTGGGCCAGGACATTAGCGACGTCTATCTGGTCGCCAGCAAGAAGGAACTGACCTCGCTGGTCAGCAGTTCCGGAGCGCAAGGGGCAGCGAGCGCCCTGACCTCCATCGCCTCTTCCAGCAATGCGGGCGTGCAGCGGATTGTGAACATCATTTCCAACCTGTCCTCGCAGGCCGAAGTGGACAAGGCGGTCAAGCAATTGGCGCCCAACACCAGCGTCGCCGCCGCCACCACCTCGGGATCGACGGCGGCCACCACCGCCAACGTCAACACCGTCACCACCCGCGCCGCCAATGTGCGTACCGCCCAGGCGGGCGGCGTGACGGGTATCGCCAGCGGTGAAAGCCTGCGCGGCCTGGGACTGTGGATGCAAGGGCTCGGCTTCACCGGCAGCCAGGATAGCCGCAAGGGACAGGACGGCTTCGACGCCACCACCGGCGGCCTGGCTGTCGGCGGCGATGTCCAGGTCGCCGGTCCGCTGCGTCTCGGCGCGGCGTTCTCCTATGCCCGCACCAAGGTGGACGCCAAGGGCGGTTCCTCGGGTAGCGGCTCCGACATCGACAGCTATCAGGGCACGCTCTACGCCAACTACACCGGCGCGCCCTGGTATGTGGACGCCACCCTGGTCTATGGCCGTCACCACTACGACAGCACCCGCGCCATCAACTTCCTGGGAACCGAGGCCAAGGGCAGCTATTACGGCAACCAGTACACTGCCCAGATGGCAGGCGGCTATCCGCTGCTGATCGCCAACACGCTGATCACCCCCAATGCCTCATTGGCCTACAGCCTTCTGCGGCAGGAGGCCTACGAGGAAACCGGGGCGCCGGGGGCCAATCTGTCGGTGGAGGAGCAGACCGCCATTTCGCTGCGCGGCGGCCTGGGGGTGAAGGCCGCAAAGTCGTTCAGCAACGGGACCTCCCGTCTGGTTCCCGAATTGCGGGCGACGTGGTTCCACGAATTCCGCGACAACGCCCCCAGCCAGACCGCCCGGTTCTCGGCCGGCGGCTCGGCCTTCACCAACACCGGGGTGAAGCCCGCACAGGACAGCGCCGTGCTGGGCACCGGCCTGACCATCGCCACCGCCGATCAGGTCAGCGTGTCCGCCAATTACGATGCCGAACTCAAGGACGGCTATGTGGGGCACAACGGTACGCTTCAGGTGCGTCTGGACTTCTGATCCGGCATTGGTTCGTGCAGCATGGGGTCGCCTTCGGGCGACCCTTTTTGTTTGGGGGGGAAGAATGCGGTTGGTCTTTGCCATGGTGCTGGCACTGGTGATGACGGGATGCGCCAGTCCTGAAGCTCGCCTTCAGACGGCGAACGAGATTGCTCAGCGTGCCGATCTGCGGGCGATCTCGGTCACCGCGCCGCCGTTCACCTTGGCGGCATATGTCCGCAATTCCGACCCGAGCAACCCCGTCGTCATCTACATCGAGGGCGATGGGCTGGCGTGGATTTCCCGCTCTCAGCCATCCCTGGACCCGACGCCACGCAATCCTGTCGGGCTGCGGCTGGCGGCGGAAGACCATGGACCCAACGTCATTTATCTGGCCCGACCGTGCCAGTACGTGCGAGTCGCAGCTTGTGACGTGACATATTGGACGGATCGGCGATTTGCCGAGGACGTTATTCGATCAATGTCCGCCGCCATCGACGCATTGATCCGGCCTGGGCAGCGCATCCATCTGGTGGGGTATTCGGGTGGTGGCGCGGTGGCGACAATGATCGCGGCCCGTCGAGCCGACGTGCTGAGCCTACGCACCGTGGCGGGCAACCTGGATCATGACGCCTTGAGCCTTTATCACGATGTCAGCCCCATGGTGGGATCGCTCAATCCCAGGGATGTGGCGCAACAGTTGGTGGGGCTGCCGCAGTTTCACTACGTCGGGGATCGTGACAAGGTGGTGCCGCCCTTGGTCAGCGCCAGCTATCTGCACGCCATGGGCGACACCCGCTGCGCGGCGATGATCCACGTCGGCGGTACCAGTCACGATGACGGGTGGGTGGAGTTTTGGCGGGATGCGGCGAAGAGAATGCCAAAATGCAGATTTCCTGCCTGAGAGCGATGATGATGCCACAGATCAGGAGGGGGGATGATCAGAACGGGTCCGAAAATGAGCCCGTACACCATTCGTAAGACACTTATTGTCGCGGCTGTCATGGCAGCGATAATCCCCCCTTGCCTTGGCTGGAAGTGTCGAGACCAAGCCTCAAGGCGTCGTGAAGGAAAAGCTGTGCTCTGGCACGGAGAAGGTCATCTTCTCGTGCAGCACCGGCAAGAAGATGGTTTCGATTTGTTAAACTGATGCATCCGGGGCCGTCCAGTATCGCTCCGGAAAGTCGGGCAGCACTCCCGATATCGTGCTGCCGGAAAATCCCGCATCTCGGGAAGGTATGGTCAGGGGCACGACTTCATTCTCCGGCGGTGGCGGCGTATATCGCCTTCACCAAAGGAGACACACGCGATATCGTCCACGATTACGTTGGACAGCGTGGCGAAGATGCCGGCATCGACGTGGAACGGCGCGGGAAGAAACCAATCAGCATCTAGTGCGTCGGCCTACCTGTCGGCAATCTGGAAAATGAGATCCCATCCAGCATCCTGGCAGACCCGAAATCAATGCGATAATAAGGCCATATCGGGGAGGTCACATGACCTCCCCGATATGCGCATCGCTGTGAGATGGCGACCCTACACCGCAAGTCCCGCCCAGGAGCAAGCCGATGCTGGAGGGAACCCGCAAGGCCAATAATGCCCTCAAATCCCTGAACATTCAGCAACTTACAGTTGATTGCTCCTATCGAATGCAGCATCGTCAAGCTGCCCCGCGTGCCGGTGTCCGAGCAACGTACCCGGTAGCGAGATGCCGATGCCGGAAACCAGCGCTGCATTGCTATCCGCAACATCCCCGGCGCGCCCCATTCATCCGGTTGAACCGAGATCTGGCCCGCCATCGTCAGGGAGGTGCCTTCGTGTCGGCATTGACCGGGGCAATCCTTCCCCGCAGCGCAAACGGCATGTTGCATCTGGGCTACTGCTGTCAGGGGATGGCTTGCCCCAAGGCTTCGGGCCAACTTGTTGATGCCCTTACCAGACGCTCTGCCGCAGCGGTGGTTCCGACTTGGAGATTCAGGACAGCACAGGGCATCAGTTTGTCGGAATATGCTTTCTACGAGATTAGAGTCTAAAAATCATCAATCATTTTACTTTCTCACCCACGATAGCCGTTGCGTTGGTGGATTTTGTATTTGATTGATACTTTTTCTAGCTCTTCTTTTGTGAAGCGTCTATCAAAAAAACTTGTATTTAAAGTAAAATCCTTCACGCTTTCTATGAAAATTTTATAATTCTTTTCACCAAGAAAATTAGGGAGTCTTTCCTCCCATGAGCGGACAGTTCTTGAGCTGACTCCGAATAATTCGGCCACATCAGCTCTGGCTTTTTCTTTTCCCCTTTTTTTAGGGTGCCGTTCATTTTTGTAGATCACGTATCTTACCGCATCTTTTCTTAAGTTCCAGAGCGAATAAGATTCTCCTTGATTCCCTGTGGTTTTTGCTTCAAGCAGCAGCTGAGTTTCTCCGTGGCGAAGCGCCTGAAGCGCTTCTGCAAGTTCAAAAAAGCCCGAGAACTTACTTCCGGCTCCATCATTCACAAAGTAATCTCTCCAATCACCAATCGTGCGAAGATATTGCTCAAGAATGTTGCGCTTTATCTCTGGTGGAAGATGCCTCCATGTACCGTCTCCGTATACCGTTCCTTCGGAAAAATTCTTAATTAATTCTGGTATTTGGAGATCAATAAAGTCCGCCAATACTCTGGCGCAAAGCATTAATCCAAACACCGTCCTTGCATTTTTCACCTTGTCGCCGTTGCAATCTGCAAAGTAGCTAGATATATTAAAAATGTTACTTGAAAGATCATCATCTAGTGCGCGATCAATTATGGCCGCGAATTCCTCGTAAGAAGCGTCAACTATTCTGTAAAATTCTTCCATTTTTTCTCTGCGCATAACCCACCCTCAGCATTATGCGAGTAATTCTGAAAATTTACCCAAACCCTACCAAAAACACTAGCCCGGAAAATTCATCGGGGTTGGCGGATGTAGATTAACCTGCTGATTTGGCATGGGATTTTGTTGTATAGGCCGATCCCCGCCATTTCCGGAGGTCACGCCCGCCATGATTGAGCCTACTCTGCCGCTGCCGTGGCTGTCACCCATTGAAGGCTGGGCCGTCGTGGCCCGGTTCGACGGCGGCGAAGTGTCCTCGGATGCCGGGGTGCTGGCCCTGCGCGAGATCGAGTCGCGGCTTGGTGTTGCGGATCGGCTGGCCACTTGCCTGGACGATCCGCGCGCCCCGGATCGGGTGGTGCATCTGCTCCCGAGATCATCCGCTTCCGCCTACTGATGATCGCCGCCGGATACGAGGACGGCAAAGACGCCACCGGCCTCAAGATGACGCTCGACCAATTGCCGGAATAGGGCCGGGCACCGTGCTCACAATCGACCATCTCGCGGCTGGAAAATCTGCCCGGCGTTCGGACGTCGCTGCGCCTGGGCCGGGCCATGGTCGATATTTACTGCGACTCGTTCCGCCAGGTGCCCAAACGGATCACACTGGACCTCGACGACATCTTCGACGCGGTGCATGGCGGGCAGCAACTGCGCAAAGTTCATGCTGATATGCGCTTTTTCATCAGTGTCCGTGCCCCTGTATTCTCCATTTCGGGTTTCCCACCCACAGACAGAAACGGAGAAAAGTAATGGAACTTTGCCCAAATAATCGTTTCGTTGATCACGATCAATTGCCTTTGATGCCGCAACCTTGGACGAGGACGCCAGAAGCGCCATCTCCCCAAACCTATGGCCTGACCAAACCCATCTACGACTTCGATGAACTTCTATCGCTGATCCCGCTAAAACGGACCAAAATTTTCGAGCTGATTCGTGACGGCAAGCTGCAAAAAACAAAATGCGGCCGCCGCACTATATTCTTGGCTCAGGATGTCGCGGCGTTCCTCTGGCAACTCCAGCAGGGAAATCTGTAATGGGCCGCCATTTCCGTCTCCATGAAGGCATCCTGGACGAATATATACGTCTCTCCCGCATGCGCCCTGCCCTGTGTTACCAACCACCGAACTCCATCTTCGAGCGGAATCTATGGTCAAACGTGCATCGCTATTGCCTGACCGAGGTATCTCGTGTTGCGGAAAAAATCCTGGACGGGGGCAAGAGGGAAGGCCGCCTATTCCGGGATGGCTTCTATATCGTTGCCTTGAATCGAGAATACGTAAAGGAGATTGGTCGGACGCTAGACCGAGGAGGGTGGGCTTGCTTGAGGACGGAGGTCTACGGCGAGAACCTCGTAGAACTTTATGCCCAGGTACATGACACGTCGTATGTTAAGGGAATTCAAGCTATAGCCGGAGAGGCAGGACTGGCGACAACCAATGAAATATTCTAAATACACCATGCAATGGGTTGAGGATCGAAATCCCCTCAACTCCAAACAATTGCCGCAAATACCTCCGTGCTACCCATCAAGCTGTGACGTATATTCATACCTTAGTAATTCCGGACATCCTTTTCTGGAGTCATTTTTATACCCAAGACCCGGTGGGCATCTTGTTCGCATATATCGGACGCTGCAACGCCATCGTCGCGGGCATGCAAATCAGTGGGCCGAGATTTTCCCGCAAGCCCCATACCCATTGTTCAATTTACATTTTTTGCACCGCTATCCTCGCGATCCTGTGGTCCTCGTCGAGACCGAGGCGCAGGCCTGGGCAGGGACAGACAGAGAGCGAATATACAGCACAGTTCCCGATGGTCTTGCAAATCTGGCCCTGGCCGATCTTGCGGCGTTGCGTGACCGAAATGTGGTGGTCGTCCTGGGGGTGGAAACGCTCCCATGGAGCGGAAGAATCCATCATGCCCTGCTCAATGCAAGGGTTGCCACAGCATCCTTCATTTCAGACTACAACGACACGCCCGTGTCGTTCGAGACTCTGGAAAAGACAGCGGCAGAGCTTGGAATTGATCTTCTGCTAACTCCCACCAATGACACGGCGGTGGGCGGCTCCTCCGTTGTCGTCGCCTCAGCAGGTCAAGCCCTGCTCGGCGGCAATGACCTGCGCCGGATGCTACTCGATCCGATCATCCGCGAAGGTTACCTGATCTGGCTGTACGGCGAGCCCAAGTCGGGCAAGTCGTGGATGGCTTGGTCCATCGCCGATGCCGTCGCGACGGGGAATTCCACGCTCGCGCGGTGGAAGTCGTCGGAACCATGCGATGTGCTCCTCGTGGACGGGGAAAATCTGCCAGATGAGCTTGCACAATCAATTCGCATGGTCATGGCTGGGGCGGGACGCGCCCCAGGCCATGCTCCCTTCGACATTATCTGCGCTCGCAGTCAACCTGAGGGTGTGATTGATATCGCTGAGCCTATCTGGCAGGACCACATCAAAAAGGCCGCGAAGGGTAAGAAGCTTGTGATCTTCGACAACATCCAGTCCCTTACCGACAACCGGGTGAATGTGATCACCTCGCTCCGTCCTTTGTTCATGGACCTGATGAATGACCGTATCGCGGTGTTGGCTATCGACCACACAAACCGCGATGGCGACCTTCAGGGCAGCATCACCAAGGAACGGCTGGCAAATCTGAGTATTGCCATTCGCTACCCCGATGACGAGGCCAAGGAAGACGGTCGTATTCAGGTGGAGTTCCCGGTTGCCCGACGACTCTATGGCGACGATGCTAAGCCCTTTCAGCTAAAAAAGACTTTTACCAAGGATAGCTTCGTTCTCCGTGTCCTGGATGACCAAGCTCCCCCTCCACCCGTCGCATCAGAGCGAGTACGGCGGATCGCTCAAGTTGTATTTGCCAGGAACCATGCGGGCCTCACCTTCGAGGAGATCAAAGACAATTATAGCATTTCTCCCAGCACGGCTCATGATTACCACAAGGCGGCAGAAAAACTCATTGGCACTGAAAAAGCCGCCTTTGAGGCAGAACTGGAGCGGCTAATCGCGCACCGGAAGGCAGAGGAAATCCCCACTGCATAGGCATTCGGGGGCATAGCGGGCCATTCGGGATGGAGAGTACCATCCCGAATGGCCCGTTCTGTTATAAATCCTTGTTTTCAATCGGAATCCGGATCGCGTTCGGATTTTCGTCATTTTCGGCCCAACGCTATTTTGGGGGGGGGGCGTGCTTGGCCCCGCCTCCGTGGACACAGGCATCATCCTTGCGCAGATCATCCTTCACCACCTTGAGAAGGGATGCGACAGCTTGTTCCGCGTCCTCATACGGTCGGCTGGCGAATTCCGGCAGCCTTGGAAATCGTCGCCAATGGGCCACCACCGATTATTCCCACTCCGAAGGACGGTGACAGCCGCCGAAATCCGCCTTCGTTCGCGGGCGACTTTGTGGGAAATCTGTGGGAAATGCGCTTAAGGGCCAAGCTAAGCGCTTGAAAATATTGGCGTAGGAAAGGGAGCTCGCGAACAACCCTCTTTCCATATCTTTCAGATAGATAGAGCTATCGGGAATCCTCGTCTTCCTGAACGATCCATGCGCACACCAACGAGAAGATCGCCGTGGTCATCCCTACGCCGCCCAGATGACTGTTGCCGGCGGCGATCCATGTCATGGGCTGCCCCATCACGGGAAGCAGGCCAAGAACGTTGCCCCAGGCGATGATCCAGTGGGTCATCACCAGGACGGCACAGCCGTGCATGACAAATGACAGGGCGGTCCAGGCGAGATCTGCGTCGCCGCGTCTGCGATGTCCGACGGCTTGAACATCATCGGCAAGGCGGAAGAGAAGCCAGATATAAAATGTCTGGAGTGCAACCAGCGTCAAGCCCGCAACGCCGCCGAACCGGTTCAGCACAAAGGCGCCGATGAAGTCGTTCTGTACCTCTGGCAGGTCCATGATAGTGCCGCCGTTGATACCAAACCAAGCGCTGGCCCCAAACAACTCACCGTCGCGGATTCGATCCAAAGAGTTGATAACCTGATATCCCTCTTCCCGATAAGCCGCAATGTCGGCCCAGACTTGGACGCGGGTCAGCTTGGTTTCCGGCAGATGAGGGATTGTCGCCACAGATTCGGGGTTGCTGTAGAAGAATGCCAGGGTCGCGACAGCCAGAAAGGTAAATAGTATGACCCCAAGCCGTATCCCCCCCTGCCCACGAAGCGTTGCCGCCCCTGCGGCTTGCAGTCGTCCCAGAAAATCGGCAGGTGGCAGCGGGATATCCCTTGCCGGAATCGACATCAAATCTCGGACACGCCATGCCCATGTCAAAACGAATACGAAGAGAATAACGCCAGGGGAATAATCGCCGACACTGGTGAGGACTGCAGCAATCAACCCCAAAGCTAACAGAGCGAACCAGCCAAAGCGCAGGCTGCTGCGCAGAGGGTGGTTTCTGAAGCCCGTATCCCAATCCAAACGTGCTTCGCGGATTAAAAGCGCGACTTGGCCCATGAAAACGACAAGAACAACTTTGGCCAGTTCCGCCGGCTGAATCCCGCCGACACCTTGTTCACCTCCCGCCATCACTTCCCAGAACAAAAGTCCTACGACCAAAACCACCACCCCCAACCGAGCGATCACCCACAGTAAATCGCCGCCGTGAATATGCCGAATGCGGCCATTGCTCCACTCAATGCAATCACGCCACTTTTTATTAGGTGCGGCTACCCGCTCCGCAACTCTGGCCATGTGCTGAGGGGACAGCATGCCGAGGAGAGAGACCAATCCTGCGAATATGATCATGAGTTGCGCGGCACCAATGCCGAAACCGTGCCATCGAAGGTTAAGGGCACCGGCTCCGAGTTGGCTCAAGGTGATCATGCCGGCCAGGGCCAATCCGGTCGTCAGAGTCCAAACCTGCCCCCCGCGACCGCCAAGCTTCCCCTGTGACCATAGGGCAAGGGTCGCCAACCCCCAGCCGACTATCCACAGATAGCCCATTTCAGCCAGGCCCAATTGTGTACCGAATAGTCGGCACCAAAGAATCAGCATGGGCGGCGCCAGGCCTGCGGCACTCAAGATCAATCTGCCGTCCAGCCACGGCGTGGCACGCCGTCGATGGCGCCACCACGAAAGGCCGCAGACCAGAAAACAGGCGGCGGTGAGACAGGCAAGTCCGGGCAACAGCAAGGCGCCCAGGATCGATCCATCCCGCCCCCCGGCACTCCACAAGGCAGGCTCCGCAGGGGCTCGCGAAACCAGGGCACCCGCAGGTGGAAGAGGCAGGATTCGTCCGTCCTTGATCTCATCCGGTATAGGTGAGACCGGTGCCCTTACCTCCTCCTTGTACCAGAGCTCCTGATTGAAGGACGGCTTCAGGGTCAGGGCATCCTTGGTCCAGGACACTTCGTAATGAGTGCGGCCCAGAACAATGCGCTCGACCTTGCCGGTTTCCGAATCGTCCAACGGCAGGAAAATGTCGGAAAAGGTCTGCACTGCCCCATCGGCACGACGGAATGTGATGGCGGCGGCGGGGCGACCGGGCAGTTCACGCCCCGGCGCCAGATAGAAGGCTTCGCCAAGGCGGGTGACCAAGGCGGCTTCCAGGGTCCGTTCGCCGGTCAGCGGCCAGTTCTCGGGACAGGCGAAACTGCCGCCAAAGGAGAACAGGCGGGTTTCCGCACGCTTGGCGCCGAAAATGAAGTCATGCAGCCATTGCTTGGTCGCATTGCCGCGCAATTCACGGGCGCATTTATCCTCCGTCGGCAGGCCCGGTGTCTGATCCAGGGTGCCATTGGTCCAGCCGCCGACACGCCCACTGGCAGGTTCGCTCCAGGTCAAGGCATCAGCTGTAACGGTCTCAATATGGATACGGGCGTTGCCGATATCGATCTCGTCGCCGGCCATCAGTTTCCAGCGGTCGGGAAACAACGTTTTCCAGCGTGAGGTGCGGACGTCAATCTTCTTGTCACGAGCGACGTCGGCGATCCGCCAGCTACCGCCATCACAAATGATCCTCAGATGACCGGCGGCGGCGGCCCGTTTGGTCGGACGCTGGCCCAGTTCCCACCAGCCCAGGTCAATGGGATCGGCTTGGCAGGCAATGGTGCTGCCGCCTGCCTTTTGCGTCGGCGGCGACCGCTCACCCCCGCCGATCATTTGCGTATGCATCCAGGCGCCGAAGCCTAGCAGGGCGGCTATGGTCGCCAGCCAGACGAGTTCCACCGACGAACGTTGGTGCCTCAAAATCGACATGGCAACCCCTTGCACTCTGTCTCTCCTTGCCCGGAGAGGTGGCGTTTCCTTTGAGATAATGCAGGGTTTACGGCTTCCGTACTCATGGCAAAGCCCTGGCGAGACGAAACCCGATATCGCGAAACATTTGGTCCGGAGTGCTGCGGAAACGGGAGGCTGCACGCAGTTCGCTTGGTTGCATGCACCAAGACCCACCTCTCAACACGCACCCACTGACTTTCCGTTCTTCTCCAAGGTGCATTGAGTTGAGTGCGTTAGCATAAACATCTGGATGCATTCCATATGCGTTCTCGTCATATGCATCCTCACACCATTCCCACACGTTGCCGTGCATCTGAAACAGACCCCACGGATTGGGGGCGAAACTGTCCACCGCCACCGTCCGCTGCCGGGACACCCCCTTCGCCCCTTTGCCGAAGGTATGATTGCCTTGGTAATTCGCCTGGCTGGTCGAGATCTCGTCCCCCCACCAGAACTCCGTCTTGCTTCCCGCACGGCAGGCATATTCCCATTCCGCTTCCGTCGGCAAACGCCAACGATGCCGGTCACTGGGGCCGAAACCGCTCTGATCGTTCAGCCAGCCGATATAACCCTGCGCATCGTCCCAACTGACATTGATCACCGGAAGACGACCACAGCCCCAGCCCATATCAGTCGGGCGTGTCACCTTCTTCGCCGCAACGTACCGGTCGTATTCTTCAAACGTCACAGCGAAACGGCCAAAGCCAAGCCAGTCGTCGATCCTTATCCCCCGAACCACAGGACGTTCATGACCATAGCCCTTACCGCTTAGGTCCCCCATATCAAAAACACCCGGAGGAATCGCGCACAACTCCGGCGCCGCGCTGCCGTCACGCAATGTCGCAGAAATGATCTGGCTGGGCGTGTAGCCGCGAGCAGAAGGCGGGGCAACAGCAGGACTCTTATTGACCACCGCACCACCATTCGCCCTGGCGGCAGCAGATTGCGCCCCAAGCCGATCTCGCCATGCCTCAACGCTTTGCGGGCGTTTCCCGCGTTTCAGCGCCAAGGCCCAATCGAGTCCTTCACACCAGGATTGCGAAAGCCGGTCCTGACCAACCCGACCTGCCGGGATCAGCGGGTCCGTTTCGTCGTTGCTGAGGCAATCGACCCGTTCACTGGCATTGGGAACATTCGAGCCTATGGTCAGGGTGTAGACGGTCATGGCCAGGGCATAAAGGTCTGACCATGGGCCAACCACCCCGCCTTCCTGTTCTGGTGGGGCGAAGGGCGGCGTGCCGGCGGCGTAGCGGGTGCCCGAACCGATCTCGCGCACCAGCCCGAAATCGATCAGCACCGGCACGTTCCAGCCGTCGCGGATCATGATGTTGTCGGGCTTGATGTCCAAATGCAGCAAGCCCTTGGCATGGACGTCGGCCAGCCCCTTGAGGATGCCGTCCAGCAGCGGCCGCAATACTGCCTCGGTCAGCCGCCCACCGCCGTCCATCGCCAGATCGCCCAGCGTCCGTCCGGGGATGAATTCCATCACCAGATAGGCGGTGCCGTTGGCCTCGAGATGGCGCATGACGCGGACGACATTGGGATGGCCGGCCAGTTCGGCCAGGGCGCGGCCTTCGCGCAGGAACTTGGTCCGGCAATGGTCGAACACCGCTTCCTTGCCGGGCTTGGCCTCCACCTGCCGACCGCGATGGACGACGATATCCGCCGGGGCCAGTTCCTTGATCACCACCTCCAGCCCCAAGGTCGGATCGACGGCCTTGTAGGTGTTGGAAAAACCGCCACCGCCGATTTCCGCGATGATCTCGTAATCGCCCAGTCGGTCACCGTTTCTTAGCATTGCTCTTCTTTCCCTGGGGGGCGGTATCAGGAAGCACGGGCTGATAATTTCGCATCAGGTTGGCGATGACCGGGGCGCAGGCTGCGGAGCCATAGTCCTCCCAATGGGTGACCATGCAGGCGAAGGCCACTTTATGCGGGCCAAATTGCTGGCCTTGGCCGTCGATCCAGCCTGCCAGCCACCCTGTATTGTACTTTTCCAGTTGTGATGGATGGTCCTTCGACGCCACATTGGCGGTACCGGTCTTGGCCCAAAGAAATGGGGTGAGCGGGCTGTTCGCGCCAAAGAACGACTTGGCTGTGCCCTTGGCCGGGACTGCCTTCATGCCGGCCCGTAGTTCCTTGAGAACGTTCGAATCCAGTTCCAGCTTGTCGGTCATTTCCCGAAGGGGCAGATCATCGCCGTCCAGGCGGGACACGAGGCGCGGCTGGATTGGCTTGCCTTGGGCAACGGTTGCGGCCACACGGGCGACCGCCAGCGGTGTCGCCGCGACGCCCTGGCCGTAGGCGGCGAACATCAGATCGTGCGTCAACAAACGCCCCTTCACCTTGGCCGCACTCTCTGCCAACAGGGACGAGGCGACCGAGTCCGCCCGGTAGGAAATGCCATCAACAAGGGGGAGACCGGGCAGAAGGTCATCCCCTCTCGGCTGCTTTGGATCGTCCGCTTTGTCCAGGCCGATAACCTTCAGCACTGTGGAAAAATGGGTGTGTGGTACCGCCAGCGACGCTGCCTGGGCATCGGTGAGACCGGACCGGGCTTTGTCGAACTGATACGTACTTTGACCGTCGATAAGCTCCATCATGCGGACGAACCAGATGTTGAAGGATTCTGCCATGGCCTCGCACAGCCCCAGGTGCGGTCGCGCCCTGCCCCGACTACAGGGATCGGTGCGGAACGCCTGCATCAGGGATTCAACCCGGGCACCGTTCTTATCGTTGTGATAGGCACGGCCAACATTCAGGTCTTCTAGAAGGGAGGGGCGATAATAGCCATAATCGTCACCATATTCGGGCTTACCGTCCTTCGATTTGGCGATTTCGTATCGACGCTGGATGCCGAGAGAACTGGTCAACGCCCCTTCGGATACGCCATCGACCTGTTCCTGAACGTTTGCGCCCTGCGCGGCAGCATGGGCGATGGCCAGTCCGGAAACCATCTTGAAGGTCGATCCGGGGGTGAAGTGACGCCCGGCGCCATGCCACGCCCGAACCTGAATGGGATCGAGTTCCGGATAGACCTGCTGGAACGACAACAGATCCCAGGAATTGGCATGCTTGGGCACCACATGTCCGTGCCGTTCGGCCACGGCCAGGATGTCGCCGGTTTCAGCGTCCATCAGGACCAGCGACGCCATTCGGCCTTCGCGTTGCGGCACTGCGGATAGAGCGGAAGTTGCCGCTTTCTGCCAGCGGGTGTCGATCGTCAGCGTCGCCTGGTGTGATTCTCCTGAAGGAAGTCCCTGGGACAGGCGCTCGATCAAGGACCCCGTGAAAGAGCGACCGGGGCCGGTGACGCGGACCAGATCAAGGTTGCGAGCGGCTTCAGTCGCCTTTCCCTCCCCATCGGTCAACTCGGTGCCATCGCCCAAGGTCAACTGAACATCAGCGGTATCGCGATGATTGTGTTTCAGGTCACGCCAGGTCAGAACGCCTTGATCAAGGCGGATACGAATGCCGCCGACACTGTCGTCCGGGACTGATGTCGGCTGGAGAGCGATCTCGATCTTATTGACGCCCTGCACCAAGGGCAGCGGTCGGACCATGGCATAGGCGCTTGGGGCCGTATCGCTGCTGCACCACTGCTTTTTCAGGATCCGTGCCAAATCGCCGAGGATTTCGCCCCCGTTTCGGCAGGGGGCACGAAGCTTAAAATATTGATCAATGGCAAGCTTGGCGCCGTTGACCGTAACCTCTGTCGGCGTGCCGACGACCTGAACGGTCAAGTCGGACTTTCCACTGACGGTGACTTCCCTTTTTAAGTGGATAATGCCGTTGACGCTGTGGGGGGCCGCCGCCACCCAATCACCCATGCCCTCGGGAATCCCCTCGATCGGCAGATTGACGAAGCCCAGTGACAGGGGAACGTCGTCTGTGGTCGGCAAGGCCGTTCCATGCCCCCAGGCCGACCAGGACGCACCCGTGACGTCGGGGGGGGCGTTGTCACGCACGGCCGCGAAATGGTGAACAGCATTCCACTGCGCCACTTCGGCGATCAGGGTCTGTCCGGAATTTGTGCCGTACAGACGGCGAACCAGCTTGCGGGCGTGTTCTGCATCCTCGGCTGAAGAGGAGGATTGACCATTTTTCGCCAACAATACCCGCAACAGCCCCTCATCCTCGGCCGGGAGGTCGATCCGGTAGGAGACCGGATCAAACGTCGCGAGCTTGGAATCGATCAATTGGCTGAACAGCCGCGCAGCGGATCCCGGCGGCCGCTGTTTTGGATCGTCCTGGCGCTGATGGATATGAAGCAGCGCAATGGCGACAATCAGCACCGGAAGCAGCAACAGACCGCGCCGAAGGAAGAGCAGAAGCCGTGCGGGCACCTATTCCTCCAGTCGGAACAGATAGGCCCCGATCACGAACAAATCACCCGGCTGCAAAATCTTTTCACGGCCTTCGCGGATTTCGTACTCACCGGTCTTTTCGTAATGGTCTGCAACCGCGTCCCGATCCGCCTGCCCCCAGGTCTCCGGCGCCAGATTCTCCACGGTTCCGTCCTTGCGCACGATGATCAGCGGCACCGTGGTCGACAATTGCCGTAGGGTGATACCACCGCCTGCCGCTTGGCGGAACGCCGCGTGGAAACGCGACATCTGCAAATTGTCGATACTGATGCTCTTGCCGTCGGTCAGCGCCATGTTATCGAGTTCGCGGAAGGCTCCGAACTTGGCGCGGCCAATCCAGTTCCAATCGCCGGAAACCGTCATGTCGGACCCGGCGGCCACGGGAACGTAACCGAAGAAGCGCTCCCGCAACGCACTCGGCGCCGCCAAAATCCGCACTGGAGTATTCCCCCCCCAGCTCAGTTTGGCGGGCAAGGCCCCGACCGGCTGCTCGTGGGCCATTCCTGGGGCCTGCCAGGTCACCTGATCGCTTCCCGCCGTGGACATCAACCGAAGGGTTCGGGCGGGATCCAGGGTACGGGCGGGGCGACCTTCCTCGTCAAAGGCGATGGTCCATGACCGGTGCGACCCGCCGGGGGACAAGCGCCACAACCCCACACCAAGATTGGAGAAGTGGGGGCCGTCATGCACCTCCACCTGCACATTAACCTCGGCAATTGCGCCATTCCTCTGGGGGCGGATGTCGAAGACCGTCGTCGTATGGTTGTGGCGGCGCTGGTCGGCATCGGCGGCCACCACCTCGGGTCGGCGCGGAGGCGTTTGGTGGGCCGCCTGTTCGCCAGACTTAGCCTGCCCGCCTGCCTGGCCCGCCTTGTTATCGGCCTTGGCCTGTTGCGCCCCGGCTTGCGCGGGCTGGGGCTGGTGGACGGAAGGATGCCGCAGGGCGATGCGGAATTCGTTGCCCTCGACCGGGCCGTCCTCGTCCTTGATTTTGATGGTGGCGATGACCAAACCGTTCTCTCGGCGTACCGTGTCGGTCGCTGCGTCAAGGCCGAAGAAGATGGTGTCCGGCGCGACCGCCTCGCCCTCCATCAGTTTCTTCCAGTTGGCCACACTGATGGCGATCCCACCGTCAAAAGCGCTGGGCAGGATGTCGCCCACCGGAATCGAGGAATGCTCCATGCAGTGGGACAGCAGGACGACCTGCTGGCTGGCGTAAAGACCGCCGGGGAATTCGATCATGCGGCCGAGATATTCCTCGGCATTCTGGCGTTTCATCATGCGCAGCGGCGCCGCCTCGACCAACTCGCCGTCGGCACCGCCGATCAGCAGATCGCCGAACGGCGCTTCGCCGTCGTCGGGGAGATAGATGGAAACTCCAAACTTGACGATGATTCGCCCCTCGGCCAGCCCCTTGGTCGGAATGAAGGCGAATTTGGGTTTGTCACGCTCAAAGTGCTTCTGCTTCTTGCCGCAATGGATGTCATCCAGCCGGGCTTGACCGCGAAGCACGTGCTGTGGACCTGTGGCGGTGAAGCGGTTGTATTGAGATTCGCTGACATGGATGACGACTGAGGAGGCCGTATGGGCCACGTTCTCATCAAGTTCATCGTTGCCCTTTTTTACCGCTGCGATCTTGATGATGGGATTGTCGCGGATCGCATCGAACAGGCTGGCCCACTTCTGACCCTGGGGGAGACGCCACTTGCCTTTGCCTCTCCACAGCGCATCGTAGTCGAAGGGATCCTCGACACCCTCGAACACCAGGGTGGTCAGGATCTGCCCTTGGTTGCCCAGCAACTTGGGCGCGGGTGGAACGACGACCGCAGGCTCGTCCTTGCCCTTATTTTTCCCCAAAGGGTCCTTCCAATTTAATGCCATCGTTTCCCCCTATCGTCCCATCATCATTCCGCGCGGACGCATCCATCTGTTCCACCATCACCACGGCCACCGTGATGTTGTCGTGCCCCCCGGCATTCAGCGCCGCCTCGATGCAGGCCTGGACCAACTTCTCTGGGGTGTAGCGACCGGCGACCATCTCCACCAGTGTGGAATGATCGATCTCTTTGCACAAGCCGTCGCTGCACAATAAAAACAGGTCATTGGCGGCAACTGGGAGAAAGGCCGAGGGGCTTTCACTGTCGATCTCGGGGGCGATGGTCAACCGGGCCTGTGGCCCACCGCCGAAGCATGAGGTGATGACCGAAGCCATGGGGTGGTCGCGGGCCTGTTCCGGGGTGATCTGGCCGAGGTCGAGCAAAACCTGGATCACCGAATGATCGGTGGTCTGATAAGCGGGGCCGCCGTTGCCGGGGAAGCGATAGAGGCGGCTGTCGCCGGCATAGAGGTGCAGGCATTCGCCATGGGCGAACAGGGCGGCGACGCCGGTAGCCCCCATCTTCATCAGCGAGAAGTCCTCGGAGATGCGGGCGCTGATGGCGTCTTGCGCACTGTCCATCGCGCTAACCAGCGTCTCGTAACGCTGGGGACGATCCCCCGACAAATCCTGGTCGGCAGCCGACAGAATGGCATCGACGACAAGATTGGCGGCAATGCGGCCGCCGACATGGCCGCCCATGCCGTCCGAGAGAGCGACCAGCAGCCCGTCGCCCGAGGGTAGAGGTGCGGCGCGGGCTGCATCCTCGTTGACTTGGCGCACATGCCCCTGGTCGGTGCCCACTACCCAGTTCAGTCGGTAAGGGCCAAAGGGGGCGCTACCGGCTTCGATCTGCATCGACTTCCATCTCCAGTTGGCCGAGACGGATCACATCGCCGACCGCCAGGGCTTTCGCCCCCAGATCGCCGGGCTTGGGTGGCTCCAGTTTCACCCTGTTGACGAAGGTACCGTTGCGGCTGCCCAGATCGCGGATCGACAGCGTGCCGTCGGCCCAGTCGATTTCCGCATGGCGGCGGGAGATCATGGCGCCGGGGGCCGGCTCCAATCCGGTGAGGTCCAGATCGGCCGTGCTGTGCGGCGGATCGGACCGGCCCAGCACGGCGCGCGGGAGGTCAAGGCGGAACACGGTTCCCGCCCTGGGCCCGTTGCGCAGTTTCAGGATGGCGGTGTCGGGTGACAGGCGTTCCCGCCGGATCAAGTCACCGCCGCCAAGGGGGGGGAAAGCCATGTCTCCTCCAACTTAATGCTTCCGTAGTCATGGGAGCGTCCGGGCAAGACGGAATCCAGTGCGGTTGGTGTGTGCATCGGGGGGCAGTGCAGAACGGTGAGCGGAGCGGGTGCGATTTGGAGAGCTAGCCCATGTCCCCCCCCGCTTTACCCGCTGACCTGTGTAATGTCTTTTGTCAGCATGTTGTGGAGTGACTGCCTGAGGATAAACCCAATTGTACGCTTCATATGATTCACTAAGATAAGCATCCTCACACCACTCCCATACATTTCCAATTATTTGATAAAGCCCCCATTTATTATGTTGAAACCTGTTAGCTGCGACGATTTCCTTCCGGCACCGCCCCGTTTCCCCTTTATCATCGTAGTTCCCGCCATAATTATCTTTGCTTGTCGAAATTTGGTCACCCCACCAAAATTCCGTGCGACTCCCTGCTCTGCAAGCATATTCCCATTCCGATTCGGTCGGCAGGCGCCAACGATGCTTGCAATCAAAGCTAAATCCATTCAATTTATTCAGCCAATTAATGTAATCTTGCGCATCGTTCCAACTGACGTGGGTGACTGGAAACTGACCGCTCGCCCGTTCATGACAGCTGTTGGTTCGTATATTTCTCGATTTTACATATAAGCCATACTCATCACAGGTCACCGCAAAGCGACCCAGACCATACCAATAATCAATTTTAACGCTATGGACTACGGGGCGTTGGTCTTCCAGACCTTTTCCGCTCAGATCCCCCATGTCGAACACCCCAGGAGGAATCGCGCACAATTCCGGTGCCGCGCTGCCATCTCGCAACGTCGCACGAATAATCTGGCCAGGGGTGTAGCGAGCAGAAGACGGGGCAACAGCAGGACTCTTATTGACCACCGCACCAACATTCGCCCGGGCAGCAGCAGATTGCTCCCCAAGCATATCGAGCACCTGACCGGCGCTCACCCGCTTTTTCCACTCCTTGCTCAAACACTCATCGACAATGCGGTCGAACGGTGGTGGCAGGCGCGTACCTCCGAAATCGGGGCGCCCCTCCAATATCTGGTACATCACCTGATACACCTCGCTGACCCCATGCCCGAACGGCACCCGGCCGGTCAGCAGTTCGGCGATAATCACCCCCAGTGCCCACATGTCGCTGGCCGGGCCGACCTCGCTCTTGAACGCCTCGGGTGACATGTAGATCGGGGTGCCGATCTGGGCGGTACGCGTCAATTGACCGGGCTGGGACAATTCGCGAGCCAGCCCCAGATCGCCCAACTTCCACCGCTTTTGACCGGCGAACCATAGAATGTTGCCCGGCTTGAGGTCGCGGTGGACGATAGGATTGGGGCGGTCGTGCAGGAAGGCCAGCCCCCGACAAATATCGACCGCCAGCTTACGGACCTCATCCACCGACATGCGCCCGCTGCTCATGCGCTTCAGCAGGTCGCACTCGGCCAGTTCCATTTCCATGAACACGCCATGGCGCCCGCGCAGATCGACGCTGCCGACGCCGTGGCGGGGTGTGGCTACGATACAGTCGTGCCGTTCCGCAGCCACCGTCATCAGTTCATTCAGCTTCCGCGTTAGGCCCGCGTGGTCGAGAACGAATACAATTTTGCCGTTCTCATCTTCCTCCTCTTCCTCGACCAGGAAAATCTTGACCGCCACCCGCGCATCGGGTTGGCCGCTCTGGCTCCGCGTCGCCTCGAACACCGAGCCGAATCCGCCGAACCCGCGACGGACGCCGAGGCGGTATTCGGTGTCACCATGGCCACCGCGGAATTTCAGACCCTCCAGGGATTTCCAATCCATTGTCGGCCTCTATTTCCTGTCGTCGGGCTTGCGCGGTAGAATGTCGTCACGCATCAGGCCGAATAGTTCGGTGGTGCGGCGCTTCGAAATGTCGCCACTCTTGTCCAGTTCCTGCACGTTTTCCTTGGCCGCCACGGCAACGTCGGGGCGACCAGCCTGTTCCGCCGCTACCGCCATCTGCACAAAGAATTCCCGGGTGGCATTGCGGTCGGTGGAGGAGGTGGCCTTTTGGCCGCACAGGTTCATTTCCCACAGCAGGCGAGCCTGATCGACCTCGCGGTCGCGTTTCTGCGATTCGGAAACCGAGGCGGTGTAGATGATGACGGCCTTCTGTTCGGCGGAGAAGCGGCCATCGGCGGATTCGATCCGTACCAGGGCGACATCCGCCGGGGTCGAAGCCGGGCGCCCGCCCAACATTGGCGCCGCCATCGGGGGCGGTGGAACCTCGAACTCGATCAGGTAATCGGTGGGACCACCGCTGGCCGCTGGGCCGGCGAACACCGGCGCACCTGCCGCCGACGGCATATCGAGGGGGGCATAAGTCGGGGCGATCCGGCAGAACGCCTTGGCCTTGGCGCCGTCCATCAGCGGACGTACGATTAGGCGCATGCCCTCGGTGGCCATGGATTGCGCCTCGGACAGACGGTGTTGCAGGCGGGCCGACAGCGTCGCCGGATCGGCCGCTAGCATGAAGCCGCCAGGCGCGATGTCTTCCAGAAAGGCGCCGTTGAAGTCCGAGGGATTGCCCAACCCCAACGCCCACAGCGACAGGCCCGAGGAGCGCAGCCGGTGCCCCCGTTCCTTGATGCCGTCCAGATCGGCGGCCTCGGTTAGCACCACGCCCTTGGCGGTGGTCGGCTCGCCGTCGGTGATCAGGATGGCGACGCGCACCGTTCCGGCGGTATCGGGAACGGCCCGCCCCAACCAATCGAGTGCCAGATCCATGCGGGTAATGCCCTCGGCCGACAGGCGAGCCAACGCCTCTTCCGCCCTCCGCACCGCACCGGGACCACCGGCAATGCCGTCGAACAACGGCGTCACGGTTCCCGAATAAGCGGCCACCGACAGCCGGTCCTCGGGGCGCAGCTGACGCACCACCGCCAGTAACGCTTCCTTGGCCCGCGCCAGCTTGTTCTCGCTGCCCATGGAGGAGCTGACATCCAGAGCGATGGCCATGCGGGTGGGCAGCCCCCGCCCCGCCTGCACCGTCGGTGTCAGCCGCGCCCGCAGGAAGTGGGTCTGCGGCCGCTTGCGGTCGAGGTGGTTGGGGATGTCCCAGTCGAGAGTCAGGTTGAACATAATTCCCCTCTACACATGACGATTATTGTTATGAAAAATTGTCGCCTACCAAGTAATTTTATCCGCAACACCCCTGTACTCAAGACAAGACGGCCTGATAAAGCCATCACTGCGAACATCTTCCATTCTTAGTGCATATTTCCCCCAAAGTCCGTATGGGGGCACTCTGTACTGATCAAAGCCAGCGCAGACATATAAGCTAACAGCAGCTTCATATTTTGTAATTGGGATGAGAAGATATCCTGCGCAGAGGACGGCAAACCCCATACTGATCATGAGGCTAATTTTTCTACCCCCCTCTTTTTGCCCCCTGGCTCTTGAGGGTGGCTTAGCTCGCTGATACGCTGTTTGCTCTACGTTAGAGGGTGGGGCGGGAAATTGCTCCACTGGCGCCGGAGCGCGATGGCGGGCGTAAGCCCGCCCCAGGCCCCCCAGATCATTCGGGTTGTTCTTGATAACATCCGCGACATCCCTCAGATGGTTCATTATTCTGATGGTGTCTTCCGTACTTCGGCGAAGCGCCTCGTTCCTGGCCTCGTTGCCTCTCCGGATTTCAATCACGCGCGGGTCGTTGGCTATATCCGCATCGGATGGCCTTTTGTTTCCAAAACCTGGACCAGCACTTCTCCTCGCTGCGACGGTGACGCCCCCTTGAAGGACAAAAGGCGCCTCGACCGCCCGCGGCGATGGATTGGGGACGCTATGTGACTCTGGCCGAGGCGGCGCATCAAGCGCCTCTTTGATCTGCCGGGCGGTCCAGCGTCTGCGCGCGTCCCGTTCAAGGCCGCCTCGAATGAGCCGATGGAACGGCTCAGGTAATTTGACACCACCAAAATCCGGAGCGGCAGACAGAACCTTGCGCATGACTTCCGTCTGTGAACCATCGAAAGGCATCCGGCCGGTCAGGATTTCCGACAACATCACCGCCAAGGACCAGACGTCCCAAGCCTGTGACTGTTTGCCGTCATAGGCTTCCGGCGGCATGTACAGATAGGTGCCCATAGCTTGGCTGCTGCGGCGATAGGCATCCTCCCCCAGCGCCCGCACCAATCCGAAATCAGCCAGTTTCCACGCCCCCTTCACCTTCAGGACGTTCTCCGGCTTGATATCCCGATGAATCAAGCGATCGGATTGCGTGGCGAAATATTCCAAGGCGCAGGTCATCGCCATTCCCACGTCTCGCGCCAGACTAAGACGTGACGGACTAAGGGCCGCAGCCCCCGTCAAAGCATCGATCTTGGTCCTGAGCGTGATCGGTCGGCCATTCGGGTCCAGATCCGCCAGTTCCATCGTCATGTATAGAATCGATGCGTTGATCTTCCTTACGTCCACTTGGCCGCAGTGAAAGGCCCTGACGATATGATCGTTGTCCAGATCGGGCAGAACTAGTAGTTCGTTCATCTGGTCCCTGGCGATCCTTGGATTGGGATCGGGGAAGATCACCTTCACCGCACGCCGCCCGGCCCCCTTGCGGTCACCGACAACGCTGTCATAGCGGAACACGCCGCCAAAGCTGCCGCCCCCGAGAAATTCCCCCAGCAGAATTTCGGGTGTTAGCTGCTCGTTGACCAGCAGTCGGCAAGTGATGTCGTGAGGACCGGACATGCTATCAACGCCCCCTCGCTCTATCGAACATCCACCTGAAGCTGGCCGACGTCATCCACCCCCAGCGTCAAGGTCCGTCCTTCCAATGCTTTCGGATCATCCTGGTGCTGGAACACCCAGCGGGGGAAGGCGCGCTCGAACAGCATTTCCAGTTCGGTCTTTACCCGACGGCCGCCGAAGGCCAGCTTGTCGCCTTCGGCCATCACCCGCTCTATCCAGTCCGAAAGCGACGGGTCAATGATGATCTGGCAGCGCAGCTTGGTCTGGGCGTTGTCGATGAACAGGCGACAGAACTTGTCGCAGATGCCGTGTACGAAGGCGGGGCGGAGGAAGTCAAACACCACAATGTTCTCGCCCAGCCGATTGAGAAGTTCCGGGCGCTTCAGGTCGTTGATGAAGTGCTGTTTTACGTAATGGTCGAAGTGGGCGGCGACGGCCTCGGGCGTCATGCCGTCGATGCCGACCTGGGCTAGTTGATCGCCCAACTGGGCGGCGCCGATGTTGCTGGTGAAGATGATGACGGCCTGGTTGAAGAATACAGTCTGGCCCTTGCCGTCGGTCAGGCGTCCGTCCTCCAGGATTTGGAGGAACTTGTCCAGCACACGGGGATGGCCTTTTTCCACCTCGTCAAACAGCAGGATGCTGTGGGGGCGCTCCTGCATTCGCCGAGTCAATTGGCCACCCTCGTCGTAGCCGACATATCCGGGCGGAGCGCCGATCAGCTTGGCGGCGGCGTGTTCCTCCTGGTATTCGCTCATGTCGAAGCGGGCGAAGGCGCGGTCGTCGCCGAACACGAATTCGGTCAGGGTCTTGGCCAGTTCCGTTTTGCCGACGCCGGTGGGGCCGACGAAGAAGAACACGCCCTTGGGCTTGGCGCTCTTGCTGCTGCCGGTCATCGAGACCCCCAGGCGCGAGGCGTAGAGCATATCGACCACCGACTGGATCGCCCTTGGTTGGCCGATGACGCGGCGCTGAAGCACCTCGCCGGCCTCGGCGATGCGTTTGGCGTCCACCTTCTCCCACGGATCGTCCTGCTCGCCGAACTTGAAATAATCCACCAATTGACGGGTGTGCCCCGGCAAGACCGGACGGCGGGCGATGTGGGAGGCACGGCGAAGCGCCTCAAGATCGATGACGGTGAAGCCTTCGGTCAGGTTCGCCAACTCTTCCACGGCCAACTCAAACTGGCTGGGCTCACGGGGACTGGGGGGCGTCTCAGACAGTTCGCCGCCGCCGAAGAAACCCAGGAATCCGCCCTGAGGGCGCATAAAGGTGCGGGCGTAATGAACCCGCTCATCCTTGTCGGCCACGCCAACTTGGACCAGTGCAACGTGGGGGTTGTCGCGATACAGCCAGGCGGGAACTTTCTGGCCGTTAGTGGCCAGCAACACCACCGTGTTGCGACACCCCGATGCCCGGCCTTCCGGGATGACGGCGGCGTCCTCCATGCCACGACGCAGGGTGACCAGGGCCTGACGCTCGCCCTCGCCGTAATTCTCAGTCTGGACGGTCAGCAAATCGCCCAGTTCAATGATGGCCGCCACCGCTGATTGGGGCTGGCGCAAGGCGTGGCGGATTTGGGCGAAGGCTTCCAGCGGCGGAATGCGCTGGTTGGAAGCGGCAGCTTGAGGGGAGGCTCGGCCTGGAGCCTGACGAGGTGGGGGAGCTGTCGGATCGGCTGGAGCCGCCGGAGCGGCGGGTTGGGCGGCTTGAGGCTGGGCGGCCCCACGTTCCGAGGCAACCGAGCGACGGACGATCTCGAAGAATCGCGCCCGCATGTCGTCGGGCAAAGGCTGCTGATTCGGCTGCGCCGGGGAAGAAGCACGATGCTCGACCTCTTCAAAGCGGTAGCCATCAACCTCGTCATAACTGGCTATGACCTCAAATCCCTGCTCGGCAAAGAAGTTGCGCAGGAACTGACCGACGGTGATGTAGCTGTCATTCCACAGGCAGTAGTCGAGCACATTGCCGTGCAGCACGACGTGCTTGCGCCGCAACACGGTCGTCTGGAACTCCCGAATCCAGGCAGAATTCATTCCCCCCTCCCTAAACTTGCGCCGATTGCGGACGGACATTTGATGCACGCCACGGTGATTATGCTTTGACCATCGAGAGGTGAAAAGGTGTAATCGAGTTGGTCCTGTTGGGCTTGGGGATTTGGAATAGCGGAATTCCGAGGCATTGGGGTAATGACCAGCAAGATTATCGTGCCAAATATCGCCGGAGAGGGCGAAGTCGTAGAGGCGAGCGCAGCCCGATCCGTTGGTCAAGGGGCCGTGATCGCACTTTTAAAATTCGGCTCGAAAGAAGTCGACATCATTGCTCCCGCCACAGGAAAATTGGCGTGGATCATTAATAAAAACGACATTGCTTTTGGCGGGGCCTTGATCGGCTATATAAAAGCTGACACAGCTCTTTCGGCAGAAATGTTCGATATTCCTCGCTATCGTATTGAGGACGCATCGGGTGAAGCTGCTAAATCTGCTGGATTCATTGCCGACCGCTTCAGTCGATGCCTGTCCATGATTGCCGACATGTCGAGCTGCTCCACCCTGGAGGCGCTGGAAACGAATGTCGGTGAATTCGAATCGTCCTTCGTGGAGGTGATGGAAGCCCTGTCGGCATACCAATCGATCCGTCGATCTGCCGAGGTCTCCCTCTACGAAGCCGTGCAGGGTTTTGACCCGATTATCACCCAGATGCAGGATATCATTCGGCAGTTTAATGCGCCACGCTGGGCAGAAATGGTTCGGGAGGGGACCGCGCTGGCGACCTTCCGACCAACGACACCGTCTGAGCGAAGGGAATTCGCCCTGGCTAATAAAAAGCGGTTTGCTGCTCTGGATCATGAAGAACGGACGAGTTTCGATCGATTTGAGATGTCCGTGCGGAAGTTCGCGGCAACTCGTCGAAAGGAACTTGTCTTGCCGCCGCCACCTCCTGTTCCAGCCGCCGACCAAAAGCAGGCGGTAGCCGAGCCGAAAGAAGTCGTCAAGGAACCGCGCCATCCACCAAAAGGTCTGTTGCGAGGTGACGATATTATTCCCCACAACAGAAATAATACTTGATGCGGAGATGGTTCAGAATAGGAAGGGGATTGATATGGGGGCCGTAAATATCCTGGTCACCTATGCCAGCGGACGCCCCGCATCAGGTGTCAAGGTCGTTGGGGAGGTTGGCGGGATGCTTGGTGGAATGACTGCAAAACTGTCGACGAATGCCGACGGTCATGCCTGTCTGACCTGGAAGTCCAACACATCGTCGTTGGCCAACGTCTATATCGACGGACGGAAGCACTCCGGCCCCTTCAGATCCGGTGAAACTTATGCATTCTCGGTGCGGTAGCCCGGATCATGACGGACACTTCCCCCCACCTGTGGATCCGCCGACGCATCAGCCCCGTTACCGTGCTTGGGCCCGGCAAAAGGGCCGGCATCTGGGTACAGGGCTGCTCCCGTGGCTGTCCCGGCTGTATTGTGCCGGATTCGTGGCCGACTGATGGGGGGGAGGTCATGCCGGTCGCCGAGTTGGCGGATTGGGTACTGCAACAAGATAGTATCGACGGGATCACCCTGTCTGGCGGCGAGCCCATGGATCAAGCCGCGGAATTGGCGGAACTGGTGCAGATGATCCGGTCAAAGCGTGATCTCGGGGTCTTATGTTACACGGGATACCAATTGGAACGCCTTGGCAGCGTAGCGCACCAAGCGCTAATCGATCAGATCGATTTGCTGATCGACGGCCCCTATGTCCAGGAACTCCATGGCGACCTGTTGTGGCGTGGATCCTCCAATCAGCGCCTTCATCTGCTGACCGACCGCTACAAAATTGAAGTGGCGCAACGGCTGATCGATGCTGATCGGTCGGCGGGATTGGAATTCCGGTTCGAAGAGGATGGAACCCCCATATTTATCGGGGTTCCGCCTGCGCCGGATTTCGCGCAAACTCTGGCTCAACGTCTTGGGCAAAAAGGCATTCTTCTGGAAAGGCGGGTTTCCTCATGAGCGATAGTCCGAAGCACAGCCCGGTTCGACTTGATCCGCAGCGTCTTGAACGTCTGGAACGGGAACGCAAGGCCCGCGCAGAAGCCGAGGCCAAGGCCCGCCGCGAGCGTGAGGCTGCGGAACGCAAACGTCGCGAGGAGGAAGCGCGCAAGCGCCGCGAGGAAGAAGCCCGCAAGGAGGCTCAGCGCCGATTGGATCAGGCCCGCTCTGACGTCAAGGGGCGGTTGGATGGGGTTGACCGAATGGCCCGCAATCAAGCCGCATCCATGGCGGCGGAAGACGTCAATCGCCTTTCGGCGGCATCCGCAGCATTGGCGGGCCGGATCGCCTCGGCCACGGATGTCGGTCGGGTCGCAGCACTGCAAAAAGAGGTAGAGGCCCTTTCGTCGGACATTGTCGCCGCCATCGAACGCAAGCAACGTGATGACGTCGAACGCCAAAGAATTCGGGATCTGGCTGCGTTGGGCGGACGAATGGCCGCCGTACACAACGTGCTTGCCGCCGAATTGACTGAGGATCGCTCAAAATTTGATGCGGCCGGACTCCGTGCCCTGGAGGACGCGTTGAGCAACGCCGGTCGCCTGCGTGATGCCGGCGACCCCGCCAGCCTGCGCCCCCTGGTGGACCGCCTGGAGAAAGAAGCCGCCCGCCATGTCGAGACCGTTGGCAAGGCACGCGCTGAATGGCATGCCCGGCGACAGGCGGCGGCTGAGGTTGCGGGCGAGGTTGGCGCATTCCTTGGGGGCTTGAAGGCTGATGATGTGCTGATGCGCTGGTGCGGCTCATCTGTCGAGCAATTGGTAAGCCGTGGCGCTGAAGCCGAACAAGCGATCACGGATGAACGGTTCGACCGACCGATGGAAGTGCTGACTCAGGTTCGCGCCGATGCCGAAAGTCTGGTGGTCCGCGCCAACGAGGCGCAGCTAAAGGCCGACCAGCGTGACTACATCGTCAACAGCATGATGGATGTGCTGTCCGGCATGGGCTTCGTTGTCGGCGCACCGCAGGAGGAACATCCCGGCCACCCGGCTTCGGCCCACATCCTGGTTGCCCAGGGCGCCTCGGGGCGCGGCTTCTCGGTTAGTGTGCCTGTCGAAGGCGACATCATGTATGACGTGGATGGTTTCGAGATGACCGCCGAGGAGACCGGCGGCGGCATGGTGCGCACCTGCGATGAAGCCGAAGACGTGCTGGAAGACATGAAGAACCGCATGGCCGAAGCCTTTGGCATTGTCACCGGCGAACTGACGTGGGACGGCAAGCCGCCGGAGCGTATCAGCAAGTCGGCGAAGGATCTGCCAAAGGGGGACGGAAAGCTTTTCCAGCGATAGCGTCGGCCTTGCCGTTTTATCACGGCAGGTCGCGGACAACGCGGAAACCGATATCCGGTGCCCGTAGGTCGGGGGGCGCCATATAACGAACGGCGGCACGAAGGAATGGGGCGTTGTTGGCGAATGACGCCCCCCGTACAACCCGAGGACACGATGTCGATGCGCTAACCGCCGAGCCATCGGTGGGGGCCTTGCCAAGGTCTTCGAGGTAACAATCCTGCGTCCACTGCATGACGTTGCCAATCATCTGTCGCAGGCCAAATTGGTTTGGTCTGAACTGGTCCGCATCAGCCGGGGCTGTGTACATATAGTTGTCGATGCAGCTTATGGGGGTGCCTCTATTGTGCTGAGCTGCGGTTCCGTCAAATATATTCGCAAAAAGGCAGGTGGCGGCTTCGTTGTCGACATTCCCCCAGAATCGCCATTCCGTGTGATCGCCGCCGCGAGCCGCATATTCCCATTCGGCCTCGGTTGGCAGACGATACCGTCCTTTGCCGTTTCGATCTCCTGCCGTAACAGCAGTTAATCCGGAAACAAACTCATTGGCGTCATTCCAGTTGATGCAGACCACCGGGTGGTCGTCGTTCTGCACCCATCCGGGGAACCACCAGCCTCTCCCATCCTTGTTTTGCTCATCGTTTTCGCCGCATCCCCTCATGGCCGTGCCCGAGAATCTGAAAAGCCGAGTCCATTCCCCCCTGGTCGCCGTTGCTCTGGCCATTGCGAACGGCTTGGCGATCGTCACGCGCCGCCGGACGACCTCTCGTTTCAGCCAGTCCCCCTCCATTCCTTTCCGCGCCGCCCAGGCTCGCTCTTCTTTCGTTGACCCCATCCAGAACGACCCGGCGGGAATCGTCACCATCTCGGGACAGTCGGGACAATCCTTGAATACGGAGCCGGCCTGCATCCATGTCCCGGATATCATGGTTATGCCGGGAGGCGCATCGGCGGCATCTATCGGGGACGAAGGAGTAAACGACGCATCGCCAATGGCCGTGTGCATCCAGTCCAAGGGCGACCGGTGCCCAGATCGGCCATCCACGATGATGTAAATTCCCGCAACCGTGGCAACCGTCAGTGAAAGGGCCGCCCCGAAAGCCGCCCGCTGCCAGCGCCGCTCACCCCATCGCCCCATGATCGCCGCCCGAGCCGCCCGGGCGTTCGACATCAGCCAGTCCGAATGGAGCGCTGGGGTTTCTGCCGCCGCAGACTGGCGCTCCGGTTCTCGAAAATCAGCCAGAGTGTTCAATATCTGCTTCGCCGACCATCGGCTCTTCGGGTCCTTCTCCAGGCAGCCTGGAATGATGCGATCAAAGGGCGCCGGCAGATTCACGTCGTCGTGGGGAAATGACGCATGCAGGATTTCCTGCTTCCTCGCGTCCCTGTCCGACAGGCCATCGCCGAATGGCAGCCTGCCGGTCAAAACTTCATAGATCGTACACCCCAAGGCCCAGATATCGCTTTCGGGCAGCACGGTCTTTTCGAACATTTCCGGTGCCATATAGGCAATCGTGCCAAAGGGCTCGATGGAAACGGCCATTCCGCGCCCGACCGCGACGCGGGCCATGCCAAGATCGCCCAATTTCCATCGGTCCTGCGCGGCAAACCACAGCAGATTTGACGGATTGATGTCGCAGTGGATGACGGGATGATCTTGATCATGAAGAAAATTCAACGCCGCACAAAGGTCTTCGATCATCTGAACCAATTCACCAACCTGCCCCCCTTGCGATCCATACAAGGCATGCTGTTCCAGGTCGCTGTCGGCAAGTTCCAACTCAAGGAACAACCCCTGCTTCGTCCCAAGACTGACGCCGCCACAGCCTTGATCCGGGGTTGCGACGATATGGTCGTGTCGGACCCTGGCTTGGATTTGCAGTTCGTTGAGTTTGCGCCCCAAATCGGCCGCCTGGGCGGTCTTGACCGCGTCATCGGCGCCGGCATCGAAATTGATGCAGAAGATCTTGACCGCAACCTCACCTTCCCAAGCGTCCGCCTTGATCCGGTCGGCACGGTACACCGCGCCAAAGCCACCCGCACCCAGCAACTTGGTCAGGATATATTGAACGCCGCCGTTTCCGGGGAACGTTAGCCCTTCAAGGCTTTTCCTGAAGACGTCTTGGTTAATGTCGTGCGAAGGCATTGTGCGTAATGCGGACTATTCCGATGGTGATTTTGAAAGTTGCGCGACGACAGTCTCGGCACTCGGTCGCTGTTGGTATTTCTTGACCAGGCAGGCCGCGACGATCTGGCCGCCGATAACCGGGCGGGAGGTGAACACGCCACCGATGGCGCTCTCGGCGAGCAGGACATCAAGCCGATAGGAATCGTCGATGATCTGGCCGACGAGATCGGGGCATAAAACCATGGTGTGCTCCTAACGTTACGAGTTCGTTTTCCTGGTTTGATTGCCTGGGTCAGATGGGGGACTCGTAAATAGGTCAAACTTTATAATCCTTGAAATAATTCTTATCTTCGTTATGGCAGTGTCCTCGCAAGACGAAATCCTATAAAACTTTCTCTCTGGCCAAGGCCAATTAAAGCATCAGTACCTGGTGTTCTGTTACCGGAATCAAACACCCATGAACCACCCTTTCCTGGAGCGCCGCATGGCTCAGTGAAGGCTTCTCCACCACGCACACATCCAGCCAACAGCTGGTATACATTCCCGACCATGTCGTATAATCCAAAAGGATTGGGGGGAAAGTTTCCTACAGGGGTTGTCTTATCCTTGTCAAAATTTGCTTGATTTTGGTTAATGGTCTCGCCTGTGTAATATCTTGTCGTTGTTCCCGCTTTGGCTGCATATTCCCATTCGATCTCGGTTGGCAGACGATAATGTTTCCCGGTTTTATTCGATATCCACGATGCGTAGTTATTTGCATCTTCTGTACTCACATTGATGACAGGTTGAGTTCCACGCCCCCAGCCTTCATCTCCTGGGCGGTAACCTTTACAGCCGCCATCAGCTACGCACGCGTCCCATTGCGCAAACGTGACGTCAAATTTCCCCAACGCAAATTGGTTGTCAATGGTGACCAGATGCTTCCGTCGGTTCCCGGACTCGTCATCGTCCGGGGCATTCATCCAGAAGCTGCCCGCAGGAATCACCACCATTTCGGGTAGCCCTGGGGCGTCCCGGAACACCGAGCCTGGTTGCATCCACTGACCCGAGACCACAACCACCCCAGGAGGAGGTGGTGGGGCGGAAGGCGAGCTACCTTCTGGCTGTCGTAGGTTGCAAATCCCTCCAGACGAAATTATCCGCTTGCAGACCCCTCGCGCTTCATATTCACTCATTCCTACAATGGTTTTCTTGAAGTAACTTGCAGAATTGAACTTAACTTCTTTAATTTTTACAGTAATATATGGACGAGCCAACTTGGCTGAAATGATATCTTCCCTCTCAGTGTTAGCATATTTTGTTGCGATATCTAATTTTTGTTCCGTGCCAATGTCTATTGACCAGCCATGAAGTCTGTCAGTTTCCGACGATGTTAGCCCTGATGAGCCCCCCGCCCCTTGACGGCCCGCCGCCTCAATCAGGGCGTTAAGGTCAGCCCAGTCCGCACCAGACAACGTGCCGCCTGTTTTTTCGTCTACGATGGCCTGCCGACGCTTTTGCGCCTCGATCCGCAGCCAATGATCGTCCGTCGATAAGGGATTGTCCTCGGCATACTCGGCCAGGAATCGGTCCCAGGCTTGGCGCCGGTTGGCCGCGGTGCCGGTGACCGCCGCCGCCGCGTCAAAGGCCTGCTTCATACGCGACTGCCAAGCACTCCAATTCTGTTGCCTTACTTCTTGTATTCTTTTTTCCTCACTAACATCATGACGCCAAACCAATAGGGATATACCACCCAGAATTATCATAACCCCCAACGCCCCCAACCAACCGGCGGATCGGGACGTGCTCCCAGTTGCATTCGGTGAGGATGGCGCAGGACGAACGGGACGTTCCGGGGCGGGCACGGTTTCCGGCTTCACCCGCTCGGTCAGCGCGTCCACCACCTGTTGCGCCGTCCACCGCTTCTTGCGATCCGCCTCCAGACAGCCGGCGACGACACGGTCGAACGGCGCCGGCAGCGAGGACGGAGGCACATCCGGCCGACCGCGCCAGATCTTTTCCGTCGCTTCGCCCTCACTGTTCCCGGAAAAGGCCAGACGCCCGGACAGGATTTCCGCCAAGGTGCAGCCCAGCGACCACACATCCCATTTGGGTGAGACGATCACCTTGGGATGATCGCGGGAGGGGAAAGCCTCGGGCGGCATGTAGACCAGGGTGCCGCGTGTCCAGTCGGACCGCCGGTAGCTGCCTTCCTCGACCGTGCTGACCAGGCCGAAATCCGACAGCTTCCAGACTTCCTCGCCGTCCTGGATCACCCGCAACACATTGCCTGGCTTCAGATCCTGATGAACCATGCGCTTGCGCTCATCCAACCAGGCCAGGGCCTGGGCGATGTGGCTGCCAACCTGTCGGGCCAGGGCAAGACGGGTGGGCGATCCGGGATTTTCGGTCCGAAGGCTGTTCAGCCGATCCTCCAGGCTGTCTTGGGCCAGTTCCATCACCAGGGTCAAAACTGAAGTCGCGGGAAAAGCGCCTCTACCGTCCAGTGTGTCGCATTCGTAAACATCGCGGCACCGGATGATATGGGGATGTTCCAATCCCGGCAGTTTGAGCAATTCATCCAATTGGCGGCGGCGAAAATCCGGGCTGCCCTGCGGTAGGATCAGCTTGACGGCATCGACTCGATCGATCCGGCTGCCCGCCAGTTCCTTGCCGCCGCGATAGACGGCGCCGAAAGTGCCGCGCCCGATATAGCGCTGAAGACGATAGCCGCTTTCCAGGCTGCGTCCTTCTTGCGCTTTGAAAATCGGCGTCAGGTCAATGTCCATCCCCGCCCCCCGTAACAGCCACCGCCACCACGGTGATGTTGTCCGCCCCCCCGGTCTCCAGCGCCGCGTCGATGGCCGCCCGCACCAGCGCCCGCGGATCGTGACGGAGGTCCTGCACCAGGTCCGCCAAGGCCGCCGGCCGCACCTCGCCGCACAGCCCGTCGGTGCACAGCAGGAACAGGTCGCCCGCTTCCACCGGCAGGAACGGCGATGTTTTCGTGCTGTCGAATTTGGGCGCGATGGACAGCCGCGCCTGCGGCCCGCCGCCAAAGCACGAGGTAATGGCCGAGCGCAGGCCGTGGCCGAAAGCTTCCTCGGGGGTGAACTCGCCCAATTCGATCATGGTCTGCAGCATGGAATGGTCGCGGGTGCGGTAAGGGGTGCCGCCGTCGCCGGGAAAGCGATAAAGCGGGCTGTCCCCGGCCCACAGATGCAGGCACTCGCCGGCCGCGAAACTGGCGAACACCCCGGTGGCACCCATGGCGAACAGGCCCATGTCCTGGCGGATGCGATCCATCATCGCCGGTTCGATCCGATCCAGGCAGCCGCGCAGGGCGTCGTAGCGAATCTGCCGGTCCTGCGCTGCCAGGTCAGGGCCAACGCAATCGGTCAACGTCTCGACCACAATCCGCGAGGCGACCTCGCCCCCTGCGGTGCCCCCCATACCGTCGGACACCACGATCAGCAATCCGGCCTCATCAGGCAACGGCACGACACGGAAGGCATCCTCATTGCCCTCGCGCACCAGTCCCACATGAGTGGCAGCGGCCCAGTGCAGCGTCAGTGGCCCGAAGGGGATGGAACCGGCCTTGATCACCATGGCAATGCCTTCGCGAAATTGGAGGACAGGCGCAGCCAGAACCATTCCGGCCCATAGGCGCCGCGATAGGCCAGGGCCAGCACGAAACCCAGGCACAGCAGTGTGATCCCCGGCAGGAAGGCCAGGGCGAAGGGAAAGCCGACCTTTTGCAGGTCGGTCTGGCCGGGATGGGTCTCGCGCAAGGTCGCCGCCAGATGCCAGGCCAGGGAGAAGCCGACGGCGGCAATGCCGAACGGCCGCAACGATGACGGCAGCAGCATGGCGATGATGCCCGCCACCAAGGGTACAGTGGGGAAAAAATAGGGAGAGATGGTGACCAGCCAATTTCCGCTGCCGCTATAGCTCATTACCCCGCCGTTGCCGTCGGTGGCCTGGATCGAGCGCACCGGATGGAGCGTCAGCAGGGCGAACAGGATGTGGGTCATCTCGTGCTCGAAGGTGGCCCAGAAGCCAAGGCTGGGGATACGGCGGCGCAGCAGCACCGGCAGGGCGAACAAAGCCGCGCCGGCCAGGAAGGCGATCCCTCGGTTGTGATTGAGCCAGAACGGCTTCACCGCTTCGACCAGCGTGGCAAAGGCCGGCATCAGCACAAGCATCGAGCCGAATGCCGCCGGCCATTTCAGGGCGTTGACCGCCCGATCGACATGGAAATGGGCGGGCAACGACATGGGCTATTTCTTTCCCGACAGGCCGGACCAGAACCCGTCCAGCGCCGCACGCACCCGGGTCGAGCCTTCATCCAGCATCCG
This sequence comes from Magnetospirillum sp. 15-1, assembly GCF_900184795.1. Lineage (NCBI taxonomy): Bacteria > Pseudomonadati > Pseudomonadota > Alphaproteobacteria > Rhodospirillales > Rhodospirillaceae > Magnetospirillum > Magnetospirillum sp. 15-1. The sequence continues at coordinate 71,330 of NZ_FXXN01000021.1, forward strand.
CTTGCCCGATTCGGCCAAAGCCTCGGCCTTGCGGCGGCGCTGGAAGGACTCCATCCAGTCCGCCGCCTGCATCTGCGCCTCGGCGATCTGCGCCGTCCCCATCTTCTCCTCGACCCTCTCCAGCCGCTTGCGCGCCGCCGAGCGGATGTCGTCCCCAACCGCACCTTTGGACGACAAAGCCAGAGCGAGATTGTAATGCTGGTGGGCCTTGGACCAGGATTGCGGGACGCCAAGCCCCTTCTCGTGGACCGTGCCCAGGGCCAGGTGAGCCTCGGGGTCGCCCTGTTCTGCACGCTGCTGGAACAGCCTCAAATCATCCGCCGAAACCGAGGTGATGCCGGGATCGACCAGATCACCTAGCCAATCCAACAGCCCGGCACGGGCCGGCCCAGCGGTGACGGCAATGACCATCGCCACGATTAGCGTCGTAACTTTTCCCCGTTTCATGCCCCCCCCCCAGCCATTTGCACGCAACTTTGTTTCTGGCATATTCGCAAGAGAGGGTAGGGCTGTCGAGAGTTGTGGCGTTCATAAGGGGATGAAAAATGCTGAGGCCGGGCGACAATCTGGAGAATTACCGCATCCAGGCCAAACTTGGCGGTGGCGGGTTTTCCGAGACCTATAAGGCCATCGATCTGACCTTGGGGCTGGAGGTGGTGATCAAGGAATTGGCCCCCGGCGACTTCGCCGAGCACCAGGGGCGGCAAGTAGTGCCGAAGCAGGGCAAGGAAGAGACTTTCGCCCACTGCCTGAAGAAGTTCCTGCGCGAGGGGCAGACCCTGGCCCAACTGGCGGGAAAGCCCAACGTGGTGCGGGTGTTGCGCCACATCGAGGCCAACGGCACCGCCTATCTGGTGCTGGAGTACATCTCTGGGAGAACCCTGGCTGATCTTGCCGGGGAACGCGGCGGACGTCTGTCCGAAAAGCATCTGGCCCCGTTGTTGGCGGGACTCCTCGACGGCCTGGAGGCCGTTCACGCCAAGGACCTGCTGCATCTCGATATCAAGCCGGAAAACATCATGATCCGCGAGGACTGCGCCGTGCCGGTGCTGATTGATTTCGGCTTGGTGCGCGAATTCGGCAGCCAAACCCGGCTTGCCGCAGGAACACCGCCATTCATGCCGCCAGAACAGGGGGCCAGAAGTGTTGGCCCGTGGTCGGATCTGTATGCCTTGGCGGTGACCCTCTACAGCCTGATCATCGGTGGACCGATCCCCACCGCCAACGAGCGTTGGGATTGTGTCCAGAACGACGAGGAAGATCCGTTGGTCTCGGCGGAACAGGCCGGACGGGGCCTGTTGTCCTCGGCGTGGCGGGATTCCCTGGATTGGGCGCTGCAATTGCCGCGCGGCAAACGGCCACAGAGCGTACAGGAATGGAGGGAACGGCTGGCCCCTCAAGGAGAGGCATCCTCTGGCGCCTGTTCCGCCGTGAGTGATACCATTGTGGCCACCAGTGAAAGTCGCGCCTCCATTGATGGAGAATCCAGGGTGGATCGCATGAAGGCGGCTCTAAAAAAATTTGAGGGCCGAGTTAAGGAAATGGATGAAATGTCTGATGCCCTTTATCGTCATATGGGCGGGGGTGTGTTGGAAGGCTCCTTCCTGCAAAAACTAGAGACACGATCAGCGTTGGTGCGCGAATATTCAAAAAATGAAAAGATGAAGATGGAAGCGCTAGGAGACGCGCTTGCGGCACAAGTTGATATAGTCAATAGACGAAAGGAGTTAAAAGAATATCAGAAACGCGTGATGAACTATATCGATGATGAAGATAAATAGGTCGTGAGCGGATCGGAATTGTTCTTGAAAATTTGAGAAGTTCATTGTTCGCGCACCCGAGCGACAGAGGCGGTCGACAGTTGGCTGCCTGGACACATTCTTTCCCGGGTCGGTCCTGGTGCCATGCCCTCTCCGTTTCTGTCGGCGGCCATCCGACTGGTCTTGAGATTCAATGGCACAGAGGAACGGCCAAGAATGCTGCCGGATCTCGATCATATTCGGGCGCTGGTTGAATTTGCAGCGTCCTGGGATCAAGCATCGCCATTGATGGCCCATTGCGAAGCAGGCATCAGCCGGAGCGGGGCAACGGCTTTCGTCCTCTGCCAGACTAACCCTGGACGCGAAGCCGAGGTGGCTGATCTGCTCGCCCGCGCCCCTCATCTGTTGCCCAATCAGAGGATGATTGCCCTGGTTGATTGTTTGCTGGGCTGCGATGGCCGCATGATTGCCGCCAGCGATTGGCAGGTCGGAATGGTGCCGGAGGACAATCTTCCGATCTGTGCGCTTCCTGCCATCCTGCCAACGGAATGAACATTGCCGTGGGGGGAGTCTATCCTGCATTCTGCCCTCTGGAGACTGGGCTCCATCAAGCGCCGGCACCGTCAGAGGGAACGGAGGCGGCAGCGGCGGCAAGCCGAGGACGGAGGCGGGAAACGCGGCGAATCCGTTTGGCGCCCGCCAAAACCACGAAAAGCGGCCGACCAGGGTTTCCCCCGGTCGGCCGCATGATGCCATTTCCGATCTGTTCTATTTGCCGATAGGCGGCGCCTGCGCCAGCAGGGTGCGGGTCTGCTCCGAATCCGCCGAGCCACCGAACTCGAAATCGAAGGCGGTGGCGAACTTGCCCGCCAGCAGGGTCACCACCGAGATGATGCAGCCGCCGACGGCGGTGTTGCCGTCGACGTGGCCGAACACCATGAAGGCGATGCCGCCGACGATACCCGCCCCCGCCGTCACCAGCAGGACGTTGGCGCGGATGTTGCTGCGCCCCGCCCTGATGAACTCGGTGTCGCGGGCGCGGGCATTCTGGCGGTCGCCCAGGGTGGCGGTCAGGGTGGTGACGGCGTTGGCCATTTCCTGCATCCGCTCCTCGTGAGCGAAGGCCTGGGCCTGGGAGCGAAGCTGGAACACCAAATTGGGATCGGCCAGTGCCTCGCGGGCCTGGGCGGGGTCATCGGTGCCGGTGACGGCGCGGACGGTGTCGGCCAGCTTGCTCACCACCTTCTCGGCATCGTCGCCAAACAGGCTGGCAATGTCGGGGGCGACGTCCAACGCCACCTTAGCCAGCCCCACCACGGGATTGGCGGCGATGACGGCGGTATCGCCGAGCAGATCGAGCAGCTTCATGATCAGGCACTCCCCAAGCCCATGCCGATACCGGCCAGAATCACCTCGCGGGCATAGGGCTGCTGGCCGTTTTCATGGCGGATGATGGCCTCCACCAAATCGGCCATGGTCTCCGGCCGGGTGACGTCGATGGCCTGGTCGGGCGTTACGCCGAGGCGGGAGGCGACATGGGCGATGTAGGATCCCGTGTTGTTCTCGCAGCCCGGCGCCCAGCGATTGATGATGCCGGCAACGGTGTTCAGGCCGTAGCGGCGCTGATAGCCGACCAGGATGCGGGCCAGCGCCCGGATACCCGCCTCGGGGCTGATGAATTCCTCGAACACCGGATCGTCATCGGTGGCTCTCTCGCCCTGCCATTGGGTCTTGTCGCCGGGCGATTCCTTGATGTTGCCGGGGTTGTTCAGGCGGATACCGCGCGGCACCGTGCAGTCCTTGGTCATGGGCTTTCTCCAACGAAAAAAGCCGCTCATTGAGAGCGGCCTGGGGAATGGGAAATGGAAACCGGCTAATTCACATGCACCCGCGCATCCTCGGCGACGGCGGAGATTTCCACCTGTTCGCCACGGGGGCGGATGCCGAGAATACGGGCGGATTGCGCCCAGGTCTGGCCGGGGCCGAAGCTGAAATACGTCCGCTCCTCGGCGCCGCCGACATAGGGGGTGACGGTCAGGGGATCGAGGACGTGGACTTTGGCTGGATCGTCCGGGACGGCCTCGACCTGGAATGGCCCGGCCAGCCCGCCGTCGCGGCGGCGGAGCGCCAGATAGTGCGTAGTTCCCGCCGTCCATTCCAGCGGCTCCGACAACGTCAGCACGTCGCCCTGGTGGCCGGTCACCTCGCCGCCCTGACCCCAGCGGGGCATGTCGTGGGTAACCGCGACCAGATCGCCGTAGGTGGGGATCATGCCTTCCAGCTCGGTGCGGAAAGTGACCAGACGGCGGCGGTAGCGGTTGTTGGCGGCGATATAGAGGCCTTCCCGTAGGGCATGATCCTTGGCGGTGCAGCCGAACAGGTTGACCTTGGCAGGGTTGTCGCCCTGGCTGTCGGCCAGCTTGGCCGTGGTCTCGTCGGGCTTCCAGGTGCGCGACGAGAAATACTCCACCGTCACCGCGTCGGCGGTGTCGTCGCCCGGCATGACGTATTTGATCTTAAACGAGCCCTTGACGATGTTGCGCGGCCCGAACATGGCCACCGGCATGGTCTGGGGCGCGTCGCGGATGATGCGGACGATGCCGCCCTGCTGGATGGGCACAGCGCGGCCGCAGCGGGCGATTCGGGTCAGCGCTTCCCACACCGTCATGCTGGTGTCGAACACCGCGTCGAAGGTATCGCCGCGGGCCGCCCAAACGGCATCCAGGGTGGCCAGCGTCTTGAGGTCGATGCGGCTGTCGGCCAGCTTGGCGCCATACTCCGCCTTGCAGGCATCGGCGAAGGCCCAGGCGATGGACCGGGTCGGCTGGGGTGCCGACCAGCCACCGGTCGCCGACCACACCGGCAGCTTGCGGGTGGCGATGACGTTGATCATGCGCGAGGAGCGCTGCGACAGGTTGTCGGTGGCCCGCATCTTCACCGCCAGCAGAGTGACGGCGCCGAAATCGGGCTGGCCGGTGAGGTAAGCGCGTAGAGCTCCCCAGCGGATCTCGTGCCCGGCCCGTTCGGCGGTATCCTTGGTGTCGAGGCGCTTGAGGCGGACCTCGTAACGGCCCGGACTGACCGAATAGCGGAAGGACAGACGGATAGCGCTGTTGGTGGCGGCGGTATGGGACGACTGGGCCAGAACCGCCCAGCCGCCAATGGCGCCTCCCTCGGCATCGACAGCCCGCGTTTCGACCTGCCACTGGACGGTGCGGCTATCGAGGCTGCCGCCGTCATTGGCGTAATAGAGGCCACGCGGCATCACCACGTCGATGCCCAACGCTCCCGCCGAGGTGTCCACCGGATTAGCGGCGAACGGGCCGATATATCCGTCGTCACCGGATTGCACCAGATTGGGGGCGACCAGTTCCTGGCCAGCCACCTCGGCTGCGGTGACCACGTCGGGCTCGAATAGGGTTACCCGGCCGCTGGGCGGCACGATCTGGGTCTGAACCTCCTCGAACGAGGAGATGGGGGTGTCCTCGATGCGGATCTGCTCGACCGCATACTCGCCCTGGCCGATGACGTGGAGTTGATACAGGTACTGCTCGTTGCCGACGTAATCCTGGTAGGGCTCCGAGGCGAGGTCGGGGTAGATCAGGTGGCGGCCATAGATCACCGGGATCGGCTGGCCCAATCGACCCTGATTGCCTTGAGCCTGGATTGAATAGGTCGGGCTGGGAGCCGGGGCGCTGCCGCTGCCTCCCCAGTTGAGCGATGGCATGGAGGGCTTGGGCGCCGGAATCACCGTGTTGATCAGCATCGAGCCTGCCAGGGCGATGCCTGCGGTGGCCATGGCGGCGGCGCTGCCGGCGGCGGTATATCCCATGGCCACCGCCGCCATGGGCCCCAGATAGATGGCGGCCACCATCACCGCGATGGTGAGAACGATCCGCATGGGGTTCTTGCCGCCTCCACCACCGCCTCCGCCGCCCTGGGGCCAGCGAATGACGGTGACGACCTCGCCGTCGATGATGGTCCGGACGGCATAGATGCCGACCGGCACCGTCATGCCGCCGATCAGGATCTCCGGCCCGTCGGGCCAGCAATCCTCGGCGATGCCGCAAGCCTGCAACAGGCCGCCCACAGTGATCCCGGAATCCACCGCATGCACCGAGCGGCTGGTCACCGGCTCGAACGGATTGGTGACGATGACGACGGATGCGGTCATGGCGAGAACCGGTAGAAGCCTTCGATGGCCCAGCCGTTGAGCGAGATCGCATCCGAACGCTGGAACACCACCCCGGCACCCTCGGCGCAGTGCAGGACGCCGCCGTCATCCACATCGAGCCAGACGCCCACATGTATGGGATTGCGGGACCGGCGCAGCAGGACGCAGTCGCCTTCCGCAGGAGGATCAACCTTGGACCAGCGTTGCCGCTCGGGGTGGTCGCGGAAGGTACGGCCCATGACCAGCATGTCTTCGGGATTGCCGATCTCGGGCAGCAGACGGCCAAAATGCCGCGCCTGCACCATGCGGACGAATTCCCAGCAATTGAACGAGTCCGGCCCGCTGCCATGGACGGACCACGGCAGGCCGATATAAGCGGCAGCCCAATGCATGATGCCCTCGAAGGAATGGGGTCCAGGGACGAGTCCCTGGCAGGTGCAGGGCAGCGCCCTGCGAGGATCACCGCGCCAGGCCGGGAAACCGCCGGGCGGTATAGGTGATGGAGGGGAAGGACTTGTTCCCCGCATCCAACATGCGGGCTCGGCCCGTGACCCTCATGGTGTCGGCCTCGACATCGGTCAGGGTCATGGTGATGGGCGGGTCCATATGGGGGCCGTTGAGATCGGTGGAGAGGTAGGGCCGCCAGGTGATCTCGATCACCTGCTGGCTGACGGCGGCGCCCTCAAGGGCATCGGTGATGTCGCTGCCGACATTGTCGAGGGTGACGGTGATTTCCGGCACCGGGGCGGTATCCACGGGCGGCGGCGAGAACTCGAAAGCCAGCGCGGCGAAGGTTACCCGCTTGCCGCCGTCGCGGGGAGCGCCAGCCTCCAGCCGGGCGGTGAGGTCGGCATGATCGCGGACCACCCGGATGGGCTGGTCGAAGGTCGGATGCCAGATCTCCAACGTGTCGAGGATCACCGTCCCGGCCGGAGCAGACGCAAACGCTTCCTTCAGCGCCTGCGACAATGCCGGATCAGGCATCGTGCCGGTCCTCGCCATAGGGGCACAGGGTGCGGGCTTCCAGCAGCAGGCGGATCTGATGGACGATCTCGGACAAGCCCTCGACCGCCGAGCGCAGGGCCTCGGTCTGGCGGGCCTGTTCCTCGACCACATGGGCGAATGCCTCGATGGGGACACCGGATGCATCCGGCGCTCCCTGCTTCCTCGACCATGCCCAGGCGACGATGGCGATGATGATCACCGTGGCGGCGATGGCGGCGATCTGGACCATGGGGGCGGCTTGCCCCCACGCGCCCACATACTGGGTGGCGACGCCCGCCCAGATGTCCGGGGATTGTTCGGTCATGGCGTTGAATTCCGGGGCGGTGGAGGGATTTACCAGGAGAAGCTCAGGATCTCGTCCTGGGTGGCGAGTTTGGCGATGGTGGCTTCGGCCTCGTTGCTCGCCTGCCGAATGACCTCGCGCTCGGCATAGACCTCCTGGAGGCTCTTGGTGCCGTTCAGGGCATCCCGCTCACGGGCGCGTTCGACCTTCCAGTCCAGAGTAGCGATCCGCTGCGCGGCTTCGGTCTTGACCCGCCGAACCAGGGCGGTTCTGGCCGCCTGGAGTTCTCCGGCCTGCCTCTCGACGACGCGCGCCGCATCAATCTCGCGGACCTCGTCGTCGGTGACGCCGTCATAGCGGTCGATGACCTTGCCATCGACGAGTTGGAAGCGGTGGCCCAGGGTCGAGTCCACCGGCAGGTCGTGATCACCCTCGGGACCGATGACGCCCCAGTCATTGCCGTGGGGGAAACTGATTTTGCCGGCCATGATCAATTCCCTCCGATGATCGGGACGATGTAGGGGTAGTTGGTCGAGTGGTAGGCGCTGTCGAAGATGTAGACGTTGAAGCCCGGCACCTTGGCACTCATGTCGCCCTTGTCGGCGACGGCCTGGAACACCGTCCTGGTATCGATGTGCGACATGTAGATGCCGTAGCCGCTGTCGGAATTCGGGCTGTAGGACACCATGAAATCGCTGTCGCGGATGGGGGCGAACGACCGCCCATAGCCGGAATCCTGGTATTGCAGGAAGGCGTATTTCCCGTCGGAGACCCGGATCAGGAAAACCTCGGCCCCGGCGCCATAGTAGTAATAGGGCTGGTAGCAGATGACGTATTTGCCGTCGTTGGAGATCTGGAAACGGATGCCGTTGCGATCCCCGGATTCCATGCCGTAGGTCGTGGTGGTGCTCAGCGTATGGGTGGCTTCCTTCGTGTAGCTCCCGGCCCCGTTCGGCGTGAAGCGGTCCAGCATGCAGTAATTGTTGGGCTCCATGCGGACGACGATGATCTTGCCGTCGTCGCAAGGGATGACGATGGCGCGATAGAGGCTCTCGGCATACCCCGCCGAATTGGCCGTCCAGTCGTAGACGGTGTGTTTGGCCTCGTTGAGGTTGTTGAACCAGGCCCGGCGATTGCTGTCGGAAATGTCGAAGGGCGGGACGCTGGAATAGACGTGCAGCCTCATGGAGGTGCCGCCATTCCTGTTCTCGTTGATCACCAGCGTGCCGGTCTTTTCGTTGTAGCCGATCATGCCGTACTTGCTGTAGGTCCCGAAATTGTTCTGGGCGTAGAACTTGGTGTTGGTCCAGGCCAGGTGCCAGCCTTCGGTACCGGTCAGGCGACCGGGCGCGATGGCGCGTGGCGCMACGCCCGCGTATTGGTTCTCCATGAACAGGGCGAGGTTCTTGTTGGTCTTGTTGTTGACCCAGACACCGACATTCCTCAGCGCCGTGCCGGCATAGGGGCTGGGACGGCCGATCATCGAACCGTCGGGGCCGATGCCAAGGGCGATGTGGCCGAGATGCCCGCACCGCGCCGTGCCGTCGCCATAGGAGGTGTCGGTCGACGAGATGTTCGAGTTCGTCTGGCCGTAGGAATACCAGTTGTTGAAGAACTCGGTGCCCAGGCTGCTGGTGCTGCCCTGCATGTAGCCGCTGTCATTGTAATGCTGGCGGCAAAGCTCCTGGAGATAGTGGTTGTAGACCACCGTGCCCCAGGGTGCCGAACTGCTCATGGTGACCACGGCGAAGGCCGGGCGCTTCCAGGGATCGAGCAGATCGCTGTCAATACGGCGCTGGTACTGCTTCAGCGCGTTGAACGTCAGGATATCCATCGTCAAACCTCCGTGATGGTGGCGATCTGGCCGTCGGGCGTATAGGTGAAGCTGTAGGCGCGAGTGTAGGTGATGCCACCGAGGGTCAGTTTCTCGGCATAGCCCGCCATGGTCCCGTCATCGTTGTAGGTGATGCCGTTGATCAGACGCGGGCCCTGGCGGATCGATGCGGCCCGTCCGGCAACGTCGTAGACGATGTCGCCCGCGACGATACCCCCCGTGAACAGGGCGGCGTTGGCGGCACTGACCGAATACCCGGCATTGGTTCCGAGGTAATTGGCGAGATTGACCTGAAACTCGGCCATCTGATTGTTGATGCGGGTTTCGATCCCGTTGGAGAACGTCTCGATCTTGGCAATGGCGGCGTTCAGGCCGGCAATCACCGTGCCGTTGATGAAGCCGGTGGCCGTGGACAGCCAGAGCGTGTTGATGTGATCCTTCAGGGCCTGGGCGACGGCATTGAGCCGGGCCGGGATTTCGCGGGCCTTGGAATTGCTGAAGATGCCGACATTGTCGGAGAACGCCGCGAAGGGAGCGGCATTGGGGATCGGGGTGATGGTCAGGGGCATGGGATCAGGTCTCCGCGTAGAAGGTTTCGAGGACGCAATCGCCGAAGGATTCCAGGCTGCGCTCGCCGACCATCACGGCGCCGGTGACATCCATGTTCCGGTCATCGCGATTGAGCAGCATCCACCGCACCTCCCCGCCATGGGGGATGTCGCCCAGCCTGGACGCTCGGGTGAGCATGAGGATGGCCTCGCCGCTTAAATCCGGGGCGTAGAGCCCTGCCGCCTTGGCCGCCACCTTGCGCAACAGGGCGTCGTAGGCATCGGTGTCCTGGACGGTCTCGATCAACTCGATGGCCTTTACCATCAGGGCGAAATCGTCCATCCGCAGGTTGGGATCATCGAGCTTGGCTGAGATGGTGGCGAAGGCGTTGTCCTGGGCGGATTTGAGCGTCAGGTAATGGGCAAGGGTGGTCATGGGCTTCCCTTCAGAACAACTGGATGCCGAGCGTCCGGTAATCCGAGCCCCTGCGGGCGGAAACGATCAGCGTCGTGATATCCAGGCCGGTGGCTTCGGCGACGATGGTTGCGGCCGCCTCGGCGGCCACGGCGAAGCTCTCGGCCTGTCCGGCCCAGAAGGCGCCGTCGGTTTCGGATTGCGCTGCTGCCGTGGCCGAGCCTGTGGCGGCGACTTCCGAGGCGTGGGCCTGGGCCGCTGAGGCGGTAGCGCTGGCCTCGGCATGGACTGCCAAAGCAGAGGAGGCCGCCGCCCGCTGCTCGGACAAATCCACCGCTTCCGCACTCGACCGGGCGGCGGCTTCGCTGGTATTGGCAGCGATGGCCGATGCATTGGCTGCCGATGCAGATGCCCCGGCATCGATTGCCGCCTGCACGGCGACGGCCTTCGCCGCCACCGTGGCTGTCCGGGCCTGTTCCGCCTGGGCGGCTGCATTCTCCGCCGCTTGCCGGGATGCCTGTGCCGCGAGTGCGCTGGTATTGGCTGCCGCGGCATTACCGGATGCGGATGACGCGCTGGCGGCGGCATGCGTTTCCGACTGACGGGCGGCCTGGGCGTTGGCCGAGATGGCCGCCTCGCTCGTCTCCGCSGTATCGGCGCTTTGGACGGCAAGCGTCGCGCTGGCTGCCGCCGCCGCGACCTTCTGGTCCAGGGTTTCCAGGCCGGACTGAAGCAGGGTGTCGATATCGGCGATGGCCTTGGCCACCGTCTTGACCGCCCCGCCCTCGGTGACGACCTGGGACTCGGTCCCGCTGGCAGGACCATGCACCACCTTGTGCAGCAGGGTACTGTCCGCGGTCACCTTGGCGATGGCGGCGGCAAGATCGGTTTGCAGGGTCATGGACGATCACCAGCGAATGCTGACGGGCAAGCCGACATGCAGGGTGGTATGGAGGGTCTGAATGTTGGCGAAGAGAGCGACCACATCCTCGGCCAGCAGGATGTCCAGCGCCCCCTCGTCGAGCATGGGGCGTTCGCGGATTTCCAACACCGAGGTGACGATCCAAACCCCACCCCGACTGGGCACCGCCTTATAGGGTGCGTTGCTCTGGCCGACGAAGCGGGCGTCATGGGCGGCAATGCCGCTTCCACCCAGCAGGGAGATGGCGAACCAATCGGCCCCATCGTCCAGCTTCAGTCGGAACCATGCCTCAAAGGTGGCGAAGTCCACGTCCCGAAAGCGCCACCGCACCGGGATGCGGGTGGGCGTTTGCGTGAACCGCCGCCGCTGCCGGGCGGGGCCGGATTCCATGTCGGTGCGCGACACACCGGATTCCGGCTCCAGGGCATAGCCGTCATAGGTCGGCAGCGGCAGCCGGGCGGGCCAGGAGATGAGGGTGGTCATCGATAGCTTCCCGCCGCCGGGTTGAGGCCATAGCGATGCTCCAGCATCGGGGCCATGCCTTCGCCGCGACCGATGCGGCGGCTCATGCGGCCCTCTATCTCCTCGACGATGATGTCGAGGTGGATACGGCCATCGGCCCCCTGGGACTGTTCGGCACGGGCCTGGGTGCCCGACGCATGATTGTTGACCGTGACCACCACGCCCACAGCCGCGGGCTGCGACAAGGCGGCATTGAGGATGCGGTCGGCGTTGTCCATCTGCTTCGGCGTGAAGACGCCCTCGCCGACGCGGGCGACGATAGGACGCTCTCCCGCCACCAGACCACCGGTATGGTATTTCGGCGCATTGGCGAAGACCGAAGGGCTGTAGGACCGGGTTTCCAGGCGGTCGAGGCCGATCAGGCCACCGGAATGGGCGATGGCGAAGGCGCCGGTATCGGGCACCGGGACCGAGCCACCGCTACCAGTCCCTGATGAACCGGTGCCGGAAAAGAAGCTGCCGATGCCCGCGATCATGCCGCCGAAGATGCCGCCACCGGCTCCGCCAAACAGCGGCGCCACCACCGACATGCGCCAGGCGGCACGCAGGGCCTCCTCGGCCAAGCTGTTGAACAGATCCTGCCCCGCCAGCTTGCCGGTCATGGCCCATTTGACGAAGGCGTCCTCGCTGGCCCGCAAGGCCCCCGACATGGCCCGCTCTGCCGAAGCCGCCGCGTTGCTGGCCTCGTCGGCATAGGCCCGCACCGCCCGGATAGCGCCGTCCTGCCAATCGCGGCTGGCCGCCAGCTTGTCCTGCTCCAACTCCTTGTACCGGCGGGCGTAGGCTTCCTCGGTGAGAGTGCCCGAGGCGCGCTGCTCATTGAGCTTGGCCAGTTCGTCCTTGAACCGCAGGGTGGCGTCATAGGCCAGATTGGTCTGCTGGGCCTCGTCCTTGACCGCCTCGGCGTACTGGCGCGAGCGGGCTGCCCGGTATTCATCGACCTGGGGGTCGTCCTCGGCCAGCTTGCGGCTGCGAGCGAACTTGGCAACATCGTTGTCGATGGTGGTGTCACGAACGCGGCCTCGATCCCCGCTGCGCACCGCCTCGGCCAGACGCACCTGGGCATCGATCTCACGCTCCAGATCGGCGATGGCGCGGGCGGCATCGCTATGGGCGCGGGACTTCTGCACCTGGGCGTAGGACGTCGCCAGTTCACCATTGGCGTCGGTCAGCCCTTTCGCGGCCTGCTCAGCCAGCCAGTTGGTGCGCTCCGCCAGGATGGTGTCGGCCACCGATCCCTTGGCAGCCTCGGCGAGGCGGTCATTGGCGGTGGCTTCCTGCTCCAAGGTGCGGATCAGGCCGTTCTTCTGCTCCAGCAGCTTGGCGGCATCGATACGGCGCAACGCCCGGTCATAGTCGGCCACCGCCGCGCCATTGTTCTTGAAGGCAAACTCCAACACCTTGGCATCGCGGGCGGCGTCGATCTGGGCCTGCCCGCCGGTGCGGGCGGCTTCGGCCAGACGCTCCTGGCCACGGGCCTGGAGATTGAGCCCCAGCACCTCGGCCTGGGCCTGGGCGGACATTTCGCCATTGCCCTTGGCTTCGGCCTCGCGGGCCAGCAGATCCTTGATCTCCTGTTCCTTGGGCTTGGTGCGATAGACCCCGCCTTGCTGGAACAGCTCCTTTTCAAGCTGCTTGAAGCCCTTGGCCGCCTCGTACTGGGCCTTGGTGCGGGTAAATTCCGCATTACCGGCGGCGAGAGCAACGTTAAGCTTCTCCTGCCACTCGACCTCGAATTTGAGATCAGTCAGCTTCTCCAGATAGCTGGGCTCGCGCTGCTCGGCCCGGACCCGGTCGCGCTCCATCTTGGCCTGGGCATCCATGCCCGCCCGCTTGCGGGTGATCTCGTCGAGATCGGCGGCGACATCCTGGCGCTCCGCCAGCAGGCGGCGCAGTTCTTCGTTCTCTTCCCTGACCGCCTTCACCACCACGGAATGGGTGCCAGCGGGCAGCGGCTTATCCAGTGCCTGCTCACCCCCCAGGGCGGCGATGCGGCGATCCAGATCAGCCAGCCGCGTCTTGACCGAGGACTCTCCCGGCGTCAGAGATTCCAGCGTCGCCGCCCCGGCATTGGCGCCGCCCGACAGAACCTTGCGCAGCCACGGGGCGTTGGTGAAGCCCTGCCAAGCGTTCGCCATGCGGGTGAATGACCGCTCGGCGGTGTCGGCGCTTTCCTTGGCGGCTTCGTCGAACCCCCGCAGCGCCTTGATCAGGGTGTCGCGGAAGAAATCCGCCGTGACCTTGCCCTGGGTGACCATCTGGCGGAAGCCGCCCGAGGGCAGCGCGGCGGCCCGGTCGAGAGCCTGCAGCAGCCCCGGCATGGGTTCGACGATCTGGTTGAGTTCCTCGGCGCGCAGCGTGCCCGACGACAGCCCCTGGGCCAGACCGAACAGCGATTGCTCCAACTGCTCAGCCGAGGCCCCCAGCGCGATGGCGGTGGACTGGAAGCCCTCCAGCAGGGCGCGGGATTCACCAGTGGTGATGATCCCGGCCTTCTGCAACGCGGCCAGCCGGGAATAGGCCCCGACCACCGTCTCCAGGGCGGTGCCGGTCTTCTGAGCCTGGGTGTAGAGATAGCTGGTGGTTTCGGTCAGGGCCGCGGCACCGACCAGACCCTTGAGGCGGGCCTCCAGGCTTTCCACCTTGATGGTGGACTCGACCATGGCCTTGCCGAAGAAGCCAATGGCCGCCCCCGCCGCCAGCCCGGCCGGGCCCAGCGCCATCATCACCGAGCCGATGGGGCCGAGGCGCGAGGCAAACCCCGCCATGCCGCCCTGGATATCCTGGCTGGCGGCATTCATGGCCAGCAGCGACTTCGACGCCGGTTGCGCCGCCGTCTCGATCCGCAGCAGGGCCTTCTGCCCATCCTCGCCCAGTTGCAGCAGGGCGCGGCGGACAGTTTCGCCGTCCTGCAGGGACAGGCGGATGGAAACGGATTTTGTGGCCATGGATCAGGTCTCGGTTTGAACCTTGCCGGAACCGGCCACCATGCCCCGCTCGGCGAAGGGCAGCAGCCGCGCCAGCAGGGGTCGGTCGTAACCCAGCGTCTGGGCCTGGATCAGCAGAGCCGGAAGGTCGAGACCGGTGATGCCGCCACGCGGGCCGATACGAATGGCGCCGATGGCCCCGGTCAGCAATTCCCAGGCTTGCCAACCCGCCTCGGTCAGGGGGGCGTTGCGGTCGTAGGGACAGTCGCAGTTTCCACCGCAGCCTCGGCAATAGTCAGGCCCGCCGCCGAAGTGCCATTCGGCGCGGGCCTGGAGACGTTTCCCTCGGCGATGACCGCTTCATGGGTTTCGGTGTATTGGACGACGAAGGACTCGGCCATGCGGGGAAGCTGCATCAACTCGGCGATGGCGGTGTCGGAGACCTCTGCCGGTTGATCGGCCTCGTCCAGCACGCCTTCCCATTTGGTGATGGCCGACCGGGCCAAACCTTGGGCGAACAGCATCTGCGACAGCCCGGCCAGGGCGTCCTCGTCGGATAGGTCCGGCAGGCCGGTGATATCGGCCCCGGCGGCTTTCAGATCGGCATGCTCGGCGGCGATGGCTCGCGCCATGCGCCAGCCGCGCGACCGGGCGGCCTCGTACACCGCCGTGGTCAGGGGACGGACGAACACCCGCACGCCATGGGGCAGATCGAGCCAGTACGGCTCCTTGGGCAGGGAGAGTCGGATCATGATCAGTACCCCGTCACGTCGTTGACCAGGGTGACACGGAGCAGATACCCCGCCACCGGGTCGCGGGCGGCCCGCCAGTCGTAACTGGCTTGGATGCCGCCGGGGCCTTTGATCTCCTGCTTCTTTTTCGGCAGAAACACCCGAGGCAGATGGAAGGTCAGGGCGAAGACCGAGCCGGGGATGGTGAAGCCGTATTCCATCGCCACCGGGCTCTCGGCGGCGATGGCGGCGGTCAGGGTGGTGTCGATGCCGAAGCGGATGTCCACCGAGCCTTCGGCGGTGGCCTCGGTCTCATCGACGCCGTCGATCAGGCCGTCGGCGCGGATGGTCTCGACCCGCTCCAGATTGTTGGAGAAGGCCATCTTGCCGCCGACCACGTTGGCGAGCTGGCTGCCGCCGACACGGATGGTGCCGCTGCCCTGGCTGAACCGCTTCAGGGCGAAGGTCGATGGGGTGGTGTCGATGGTGGCAGCCGCTTCGGTCTCTCCCTGGGCGATCACCGAGATGGTGGCGTTGGCGGCGCCGGAACGGGCCATGTCGAAGGACACTTTGTCCAGTTTGGCGCCGCCATGGCGGAAGAACTTCGGCGCCGCCAGTTGGACATGACCGATCTCGATGGCGAGGCTGGGTAGCGTGCCGCCCGAGGTGAAGACATGGTCGAAGGTACCATCACCGTTGTCGGCGGTGGCGGGCGCGCCGAACAGGCCCTTCAGCCAGAACCCCAGCGCCCGCACATCCAGCGGCACGCCGATATCGCCCTCGTCCTTGACCGCTTCATAGAACGGGTCCTGGGCGTCGCGGCCCTGGCCCAGCAGCGGGTCGGAGCCCAGAGGGCGCTCGGCCCCCAGGCTCGATTCCTTGAACGACAACCGCCCATAACCGTCGGCAGGCGGGGTGCCGTAAGCCGTCTCGAAGGCGGCCAGCAGGATGCAATCGGCGCCGTAGGCCCGAGTCTTGCCCATGATCGGAATCCTTGATGGATTGGAAATCAGCCCAGCGGATCTGGGCTGGCGTAATGGATGGAGATCGGCACCATGGCGCCGCGCAGAGCGGCAGCTCCGCCGATGGCGAGACCGGAGGTCTTGGGGGCGCCCCAATCCAGTCCTTCAGCCAGACCACCGAGGGAACGGTCGGCGGCCAGGGCGTCGCCCACCGCCATCAGCAAAGCATCCAGTGCGGCACTATCGTCGTCCTGGCCGCGCTGGAGGATGACCTCGATCTCGGTCTGGTGTTCCCAGAGATAGGTGACGGGCGACAGCACCACCTCCGGGTCGCCGGGATCGCCGTCGCGTAGGATGATCAGTCCACCCGCCGGGACCGTTTCGGGTAGCGGCGCTTCCCGTTTGACCGTGGCGCCAGGCACCGTTTCCAGCCGCGCCAGCAGGGCGGCGAGGATCTGTTCGCGGACACTCGGCATGGGCAATCCTTGAAACGTGCGCCAATAAGGCGTACATATTTGAGGCATCAATTGGAGCCGCCATCATGCCCAGGACTGCCCAGCGCCAGGAGCGCATCAGCATTCGTCTCAGCCCGCAATCGAAGCGGAAGCTGGAACGGGCCGCCGCCTATGCCGACAAGACGCTCACCGACTTCGTGGTCGATGTCGCCTTGCAGAAGGCGGATGCGGTGGTGCGCGAGCACGAGGTCATTGCGCTCAATGCTGAGGAATGGGAGCGTTTTCAGGAACTGCTGCTCAATCCGCCCGAGCCGAACGAGAAGCTCCAGAAGGCGCTCGAGGAGCATTCGCGGGTCGTGCGCCGGTGAGTCTCGCCACCGATTCCATCCAGATCGAGCCGCTTGAATCCCATCATGATCGCTCGTCCTTCTCTTGCGGCAATGAGTCCCTCGACCGCTATATCCACGAGCAGGCCAGCCAGGATGTCCGGCGGAATACCGCACGGGTGTTCGTGGCCGTCATGCCGGATCGGCCCGAGCATATCCTCGGCTTCTTCACCCTCAGCGCCGCGACGGTGGTCGCCGCTGACCTGCCGCCAGCAATGGAGAAGCGCCTACCGCGACATCCCATTCCGGCGGCACTGATCGGGCGCCTCGCCGTTGATCTGGCCGCTGCTGGACAGGGTCTGGGCAGTGTTCTGCTGGCTGATGCCGTCAAGAAGACCAAGGTGGCGGCGGAGACGGTCGCCATGTCGGTGATCGTCGTTGACCCCATCGACGATGGTGCCCAAGGATTCTACTCGGCGTTCGGGTTCCAGTCCCTGCGGGGACCACAAAGACGGATGTTCATGGCCATCCATGGTGGTGCTGCCAAATCGGTGCAGTGATCGGAATGATCACCGCCAATTCCTGACGATCAGCTCCGGCAGCGCCGAAGCCCACCGCTCGGCGGCACCATCCACGTCGAGGCGTTTCTTCAAACTGACCTGCGGCACCAGGATGAACATCACCACACTGGCCAGCCCGCGCCCGGTGCGCAGCGCCGAAGCACTGCCCTTGGCGAAGCCTCCCCGCTTGCCGGTGCGGGCCCGCATGTTCTCGGCCACCAGCAGCGAGGGCGCGCCTCGGCGATAGATGAATCGCAGGCGGCTGCCGTGCATCTGTTCCCATAGGCCCGGCGTCATGCGCTTGCCTCGGGCACCGGTGCCGGCGGCAGGCGTGGGAATCGCCAACCAGAAGCCATGCTTGGACTTGATCACCGCCCCCTGGTCGAAGGCCCGGATGATGGTCGGTGCCCTGGTGAAGACGAAGCCCGCCGGTTTGATGCTCTTTTGGCCCTTGGGATACAGCTCGGCCCGCCAGGTGTTGGCGAGGCGCTGGCCCATGCCCGTCTCGGTGACCTGGCGGCGAAGATCCGCCTTCAGCCCGTCGGCGGCCTGGCGCATGGCGGCGGTGACCGCATCCTCGGCTTCCTTGACCTCCTCGGCCATGATCTTGCGCAGATCGCCGGAAATAGCCGCCGCCAGTTTCATGCCGGTCTCGTGTCCAAGGTCCAGATCAGCCGCTCGGCATCCAGGCGGGGTTCGCCCTGAACGACAAAGCTGTCGCCATCGTGGACGATCACATCCCCCGCCTGGGGTGCCGGGACGTCCCGCCGCCGAATCTCGAACAAAGCCGTACTGGTCTGCACGGTGATGTCGGAGAACTCGATGTCGCGGTCAGGCCGCCGTACCAGGGCGCGCACGGGACGGCCCTGGTAGCTGACGGTGACGGCCATGTTCGGATCGGCGAACAGGTCGTCGAGGGCGTCGGCAAAGGCGGTCATGCTCAATTGCCCGAGAACAACCGCACCGCCAGACGCGGGCGCTTGTTGACCGGCAGGATGGACGCCTCGGTCTTGACGTCGATGGCGCTGCCGTCCTGGCGGGCAAGCTGCCGGGCGTACATGGGAACGCCCAGGGTGTTGACCGTCTCGATCAGATTGGCCGGGGCGCCATAGGTGACGAAAGTATCCATGGTGCCGAGCGGGAAGGCGATGCCCTCGCCCGCCGGGATCAGGGTTTCGGTCTGGCCGGTGGAGAGGGTGACGGTGGCGCTGTATTCCTCGAACACCATGCCGGCGAAGGGGAAACGACGGCGCACATCTTCCCGTAGCGGCTGGGCGCCGGTCGAGGAATAGTATTGGTAGGCCTGCTCGACCTTGGCATGGCCGATCAGCTTGTCGAAGAATTCCGGGCTGACCAGGGCCAGCACGCTGGTCATGGTCTCGCCCTTCAGCTCGGTCTCGACCTTGCGCAGCACGTCGCGGATCTTGGCCTGGACGTTGGTGGTGGCGGTGCCCAGGGTGAAATCGACCTGCTGGCGGCTCAGGGCGAATTCACTGAAGTAGTCGTAGAGGGTGCTGCCAGCACCGTCACGGACGACGCCTTTGAGCGCGTTGACCTCCATGAACTCGCGGGTCTGGGCGTGCTTGCTCCGCATGCGAGTCAGTTTCCGCTCCATGACGGTGGCCAGCGGATCGGCGGCATCGGCGACGCCGAAACCGCGCACGCCCTGGACGTCCTGGGGCGTGATGGAATCATCATGGGGAATCCACGGCACGGTGAAGGAGCGCATGCTCCGGGCGTCGCGGTTGGCAACGGTGGCCGGGCCGCCCAGCGGCACGGTGGGCAGCAGGTTGAGGACGCCTTCGGCTTGCTCGATGATCACCGAGCGCTGGGTGACGCCCTCGAAGCGGAACAGCCCCATCTGGCCGAGCCGGGTGTAGAGGTTGGGCAGAATGTTGATGGCCTGGGTCATTTCGGCGAGCGAGTAGCCGCCCACGTCGAAGGGATTGATGATGGCGTTCATGGGTTTCCTCGGTGCGTCAAGCGGTGGTGCGGGCGACGAGGCCCAGGGCAGAAAGCTGGGCAATCTTGGCAACCCGTTCGGCGGGCTGATCGACGGAGGCGTCAAACGCCAAGGCGCCTTCGGCCAGGATGACCGGGCCACGGGCGGCGATCAGGCCGGTGACGGCGGCATCGGTGGCATCCACCGCTTCCAGCAGGACGGCCAAGGCCACCTCGGCGCCTTCATCACCCACCACCTCGGCGGCGGGAGACAGGCGGTATTCGCCGCTGGCGGAGACCTTGCCGAGCACGGAGCCGAGCAAATAGTTGGTGCCGGCCTTGAGAGTCACGGTCTCGCGGCCATAGCTGGCATTGCACTCGAATTTCAGCAGGTCGCCCAGGGTGGGCGGGGCGGTCAACGTCGGCATGGTGGCGGTTCCTTACTGGCGGGCGGCGGCTTCGCGGGCACGCCGGACGATGGGGCTTTCGGTTTCAGCCTTGGGTGTGGCCCCCGCCGGGGCGGCGGCGACCACGTCGGTGGCGTCGGAACGTTCGGCCAGTTGATCCAGCACCGTGCGGCGAAGCGCCTCCGGGCGGATGCCCTTGGCCATGGCCTCGGCGGGATCGATGGCCACACCCAGGCGGGCGGCCTGGGCGGCGATGGCGCTGATCTCGGAATATTCGGCGCGCAGGCGCTGCTCCAGATCGGCGTTGGCCTGGGCGGGCGACTGCGGCACAGCAGCCAGAACGGGGACACCCCCCTGGGATTCGGACATCGGGACTTCCTTTCGGGCGGCGATGGGACGGGAAACGGTGGGACGGGCCAGACTGGCACCGAGATCGGCCAGGGCGACACGCAGGGTGCCGACCTTGTCGGCCAGTCCGGCAGCCACCGCCTGGTCGCCGCGATAGACGGTGGCCTCGGTGGAGCGGATCGCCTCGGGCGGCTGCTTGCGGCATTTGGCCACCAGGGCAACGAACTTTCCGTAGAGGGCATCCACGTCGGCCTGGAGCGTGGCGCGGGCGGAGTCCGACAGCGGCTGATGGGGATTGCCATCCACCTTCGCCGCCCCGGCATGAATGAAACTCCAGGCCAGCCCCGCCTGGGCATCGGCCCCCGATTCGTCGCGGTGGACCGCCACCACGCCGATGGAACCGACCTCGCCGGTCTGGGTCACATAGATTCGGTCGGCGGTGCAGGCGATGGCATAGGCGGCCGACAGTGCCGCCTCATCGGCTACCGCCCAGATGGGCTTACCGCATTGGGTGCGGATGGCCTGGATGTGGTCGATCAGATCGAACAGACCGCCCACCTCGCCACCCGAGGAATCCACATCCAGCAGGATGGCGCGGATGCCAGGATCGGTGGCCGCCGCCTCGATGGACTCGGCGATGTCGGAATAGGCGGTGAGGCCGCTGGCGGCGCCCAGGTAGCCCGAGCGCGCCACCAGGGTGCCGATCACCGGCACGATGGCGATGCCGTCGGTGGTGACCACGACATCGCCGGTCGAAGCTGCGTCACCGTCGAAGGAAATGGGCTGCCCGGCCAGCCGGGGGCCAAGGGCACCCAGGATCACGTCCAGCTTGCTGCGGGCGACCAGCAGCGGCGTGCCGTAGAGGCGGGCCGCGAGATGCGGGAGGTCGGTCATGACCGCTCCCCTGCCATCCTGTCGCGGATACGTTCGGTGATGCGGGCGACATCGACGGTGATTTCGATCTCGCCGCTGCGGCAGGTGACAATATCCCGTCCCGCCGTGCCGTCAGCCGAGGAGCCGACCATATTCACCGCCTGCCGGAGATCGATGCCGATGGAGCGCAGATCGGAAACGACGGCGAGATGCACCATGTCCCGCAGTGTGAAGTCACGAGCAACGCCATTTCGAGTGCTGTGAATGGGCACGAAATGCCTGCGGTAAATCATCTGGTGGAGGTTCGCTCGTGAAATCCCAGTCACCTCACTGACGGTGTCGATGCTGAAGACGCGTTCGCTCATATCCATCCTCCGGCTGATGGGGCTGGTGTCATGGGTGGGAGCGGCCGACGGCGTGGCACCAAACACCAGCCCCAGCCGCTGTTCGCGTTCCCGATCAGCGGCGATCTCGGCATCCACCTGTTCGGCGTCGAAGCCGCGCTCGGCCAGCGCCTGGGTGCGGCTTTTCAGGCCAGCGCCTATCTGCTCGATCTCGGCCTTGGCATCCTTCAGCGGATCGACCCAGTCCCATTTCGGCGGCAGCCAGGAACAGGCGATGAAGCCGGCCCGGTTGCGCTCATAGCCGGGAATGTCGAGCGCCCCGGACAGAACGGCCACGTCCAGCCAGCGCTGCCAGACCACCCGGCACATCTGATGGACCATCACCGAGTGCTGCCACGCCTCGACCCGACGGCGGAACTCCAGCAGCGCCATGCGCGAGTTGGAGTAATTGGCCTTCAGCATGTCGTTGCTGAGGTAGGCGTAGGGGATGCCGGTGGCGGCGGAGATCTGCAGCAGCGTCCGGTACTCGAACGGCTCATAGGAACCGCCGACATCGGCGGGAGCCGAGGTCTGGATCTGCTCGCCCGGCTCCAAGGGCACCACTTGGCCGGGCTGGACCTCGACGATGCGGTCGCCGGAACCGTCATCGGCGGGCACCATGTCGATCACGTCGGCGGGGGCCGGTGAGGTCACGAACATGGCGTACATGGCCGCGATCTTCTTGCGCTCCAACTCGGCGTCGTCGTACTGGTCGAGCAGGAACAGCTTCACCACCGCCGGGGCCAGCCGCGACACCCCGCGAAGCTGGCCGGATTCCACCGGGTCGATGACGTGGATGATCTCGGCGGCCGGAACGCGCACCATTTCGCCGACCATGCCGGGGTCGGTGAAATCACCGGGATGGCGGCGCAGGAACCAATAGGCCGCCCGCCGACCGATGCGGTCGAACTCGATGCCCTGGCGGATGACGTTGCCGCTGGGAAGAACCTCGGTTCGGGTCAGCGGCAGCATCTCCGAGGGCAGCATCTGAAGCTGCAACGGCACCGTCAGGCCGTCCTCGGGCCGACGCGGGCGCAGGCGGAAGAACACCTCCCCGGCGATGAACACCTCGCGGGCGGCCCGGCGCTGCTGGCCGTAGAAATCGGTCAGGCCCTCGGCGTCGGAGTCGTCGGTCCAGGCCAGCCACAACTGCTGCACCCAGGTCTTCAGATCCTTGTCGGCGATCAGCGACGAAGGCTTGATGCCGGTGCCGACGGCATTGCCGGTCCAGCTTTCGGCGGCGTTGAGGGCGTAGCCGTTGTTGCGGACCAGATAGCGGGCTCGCGCCGTGATGTCGGAACCGGCAGCCGCGATCAGGGTGTTGACATGGGCGCGGCTGGGCTGGAAGCCCTTGAGCCGACGGCTGCCTTGGGCAGCCTCGAACCCGCCAATCAGGGCGCCGATCCTTCTGCGCAGGCCCGACAACATGGTCATAATCCCTTGCTGGCAACAGCCAGGATGCGCCGCCGCGGCTTCTTGCCTTCCAGCATGGCGATGCGGCGGTCGAGATCGGCCAGGACATCGTTAGCCTGGGTGAGGTCGTATTGGACGGTGCGGTCGCCAACCGTGACGCGAGCCACCAGTGAGTTGCGTCGCGCCAGAACGCGCTCGCGCTCAGCCTTCATTTCGTCGAGGGTCATAATCAGTGCATCCCGCTGAACTTGATGATCCGCCGGGGGCGACGGACGGTGCGGCGGATCTGCCCGGCCTCCGGGTCACTGGCGGGAAGCCGGTCGTTCATCGCCACCTGCTTCTCAAGATCCCGCCATTTGGCCTCCGACCAGCGGTCGGCGCCGACGATCCAGGCGGCGGCGCGGGCATAGACCCGGCAATCCAGCGCCTCGTTGCGCTCGCGCAGCTTCTGCCATTCCAGCTTCGAGAAGCCGCGTCGGGTCTTGACCGTCACCAACTGCTCGGCCACGAATTGCTTGCACCACTCCGAATCCGTCCACGATGGCAGATGCACCGTTCCGGCCGGGAAACGGATTCCCTCGGCCAATTCCTCGTCGGTGGGGCGCTCCAGGCGCAGGAAGCGGTAGGTTTCCGCCTTGAAGGTGGAGACCGCCACGATCCACAACCGGGCGCCACGGCGGATTTTCTTGCCGCCCTCGGTGGCGTCAACCAGGGTGGGGCCGGAGACCGGGCTGGAGCGGTTGAAGCCCTCGACGCCCTTGATGGGCGAGACTTGGCCGACGCCCATCCGGCGAGCCCAGGTGTAGACCGCCGAGGATTCGTAACCGCTGTCGATGGCGAGGCGGGCGATCTTCAGGGCGGCGCCGTTGGCGTGCTTCCAGATGCGACCGAGCACCTCTTCCAGGCTCGTCCAGGTCTCGGCCTTTTCGGGGCCGCCGTCGATGACGATATGGTCGACCAGCCAGCTTTCCAGGCCACGGCCCCAGGCCCAAACATCGATCTCGACGCGGTCCTTCTGGACATCGGCCCCGGCGGTGAGGAATAGGGCGCCGTGAGGCACCGTGCCATTGGCCCAGGTCTCGCGGCGGTCATAGAGCCGCTGCCAATCGGGGGCCTCGCCGGACTCGACCCAGGTTTCCCCCAGCACCGTGTTGCGGAACACCCTGAGCGCGTCGTCATTGCCTTGAGCTGCTTCCCACATGCGGGCGATGCTTTCCCAGGATTGCCAGCCCGGCGGCGAGTACAGCGCCGAGATATGGAAGCCGACGGTGCCGGGATCCTCGGCCACCGCCGTGGCCCGCCAAACGCCTGCCGCCAACATGGTGGCCTTGGCCGATTCGCTGATCGGCTGGTCGCAGGATTCGCAGACGTAACGGACGCTGCCCGGCTGACCCTTGTCCCAGCGCAGCCGCTCGAACTTCAGCCACTGCATTTCGCCGCAATGGGGGCACGGCACGAAGAAGCGGCGCTGGTCGGACGCTTCGAATTCCCGCTCGATGCGCGACAGCCCACGAATGGTGGGCGTTGAGACCAGGAACGCCTTGGCCCGGTGGGCGAAGGTGGCCATGCGGGCGCAGGCCAGCGCCACCGGGTCGCCCTCCTCGTCGGCGGAGGCCGGATAGGCGTCGACCTCGTCGAGAAACAGATAGCGGGCGGGCATGGAGCGCAGGCCCACCGCGCTGTTGGCCCCGGTCATCACCAATGTGCCGCCGGGAAAGTCCTTGGACAGCATGGTGTTGCCGGCGTCGCGCGAGCGGGCCGGCTTGACCCGTTCCCGCAGGATGGGGCTTTCATCGATCAGGGTATCGATGCGCTGGCGCGAATTGCGCTTGGCCATCTCGACCGTGGGCTGCACCGCCAGCACCGGGCCGGGGGCGTGGTGGATGATGAAGCCGAGAAAGTTGTTGCCCGCCTCGGTGGCGCCGACCTGGGCCCCCTTCATGAACACCACCCGTCGGCAGGGATGGGATGGCGACAGGCAGTCCATGATCTCGCGCAAATACGGCGTGCGATTGGTGCGGTAGCGGCCCGGTTCGGCGGAAGCGCGCGACGACAGGACCCGGTGCTGGTCGGCCCATTCCGACACGGTCAGCAGCGGATCGGGCCGCAGACCGTCGCTCCAGGCCGACAGGATCAGATCCGCGCCGTCGAACTCAGCGGAAGTCCGGCTTGATGTCTGCAAGCTCATTCAGATGCGCCCTGACGTGGGTTTCCAGCAAAACCTGCATCACATGCGGGTCCATCCCGGCCTCCGCCGCCATCAACCCGGCAACACGGGCGGGCCAGCCGACCCAGGCATCGCGTTCCTGGCGGGCCAGCTTGAACACCAGGGCCAGGGCATTGGCGCGGTCGATGACCTCGTCCTTCAGACGCTGCACCTGGATGCGGGCCTTCTGTGCCTTGGCGACCTCGTGAGCGGTGCGGGCCTGGGTGAAGTTGGTACCTGTCGAGGGCAGAGAATCGCGCTGGGGCGGTGGTGACGGGGATGCCTGGGTCGCAGGCGGAATCAGTGTGGCCTTCTCCGGCGAAGTGGGCGGAGCCTTGCGGGCCGGATCGGTCTGGGCATCCCAGGCGGCGTCGGCCTTGACCGGGTCGATGGTGCCGTCCGGCTCCTGGGAAATGCGTCCAGCCTTGGCGGCCCTTAGCACGGAGACGTGACTGACCCCGCGATGCCGCGCATAGGCGCGTATCGACAGTCCCATGGCCGGAACCCCGCAGAAAGCAATGAAATGATCGACTTATCGAGTTGATGTCATCGCCCGGCAGAGCGATGGATGGTCCCACGAACACCGGAGGGAACCATGACGAAGCGCAGCGACAACACCCAGGCCATCGACGCCTTCCTCGCCAAGAAGGCCGAATTCGACGCCATGTTGGCCCGGCTACAGAGCTTGAGCGACGACCACTTCAACTGGACGCCCGACGAGATCACCTGGGGCCATGCCGGGACGATGGCCCATTACGCCGAGACGCTGAAAAACATCACCGACAGCGCTTTCCAGGAAGGTGAATTCGCCACCTGATCGACGGCTTTTTCCATCCGCCCCGACCGGCTTCAAGCTGGCGGGGCTCGGGGTGGTACAGGCGGCGGGATCGACCCGCGCCATCCTTGGAGGACCACCCCATGACCCAGCTTTCCGACACTCAGGCCGTCATTCTTTCCGCCGCTTGCGCCCGCGAAGGCGGCTTCTTGCTGCCGGTCACCGCCGCCTTGAAGGGCGGCGCGGTAAACATGGTGCTGAACAGCCTGATCAAGAAGGAACTGGCCGAGGAAATCCCCGCCGAACCCGGCGCACCGGTCTGGCGCGAGGACGAGGACGGCAATGCGCTGACCCTGCGGGCTGCGCCCGCCGCCTATGAGGCGTTGGGCATTGTCGCCGACACGGGCGCGGACACGGGCTCGGAAGAGGAACCGGCAACGGACATGGCCGACCAGCCGGAAACCTCGCCCGAAAGCCCGGACACCGCCACGGAAGGCCAACCCGTCCGCAAGATGCGTCAGGGAACCAAGCAGGAAGCCCTGATCGCCATGCTGAAGCGCCCCGAGGGGGCCAGCATCGCCGAGATCATGGAGGCTACCGGCTGGCTGGCACACACGATTCGCGGGGCCATCGCCGGGGCTTTGAAGAAGAAGCTGGACCTGACGGTCACCAGCGAGAAGGTCGATGGGCGCGGTCGCGTGTATCGCATCCAAGACTGAGGAGATCGGCGATGCCCCGCTACAGAGTGATCATCACTCGCGACGTCACCGAAAGCACTTTCGTTGACGTTGATGCCGAATCACCCGAACAGGCTGGAACGGTGGCCTTCGAGAAGCTGTTTGAGAGCGCCGACACCGAGTGGGAACTCGACGAAGGGTCCTGGAACAAGGGCGATTCCTATGTCACCGGCGTGGACGAAGTGTCCTGATGGCGCTCGATTTCGGTCAGGACCATCAGGGCTTGATCGAGGGCTGGCATATCACCGGCCCTCGACGCTCGGTCCACCTGCGTTTTGGCGACATCAAGAGCGGCCCGACCATAGTGATCCAGCAGATCATTCGCGGCACGGGCCACATGCTCGGGGTTGACGGCCATGACTTACAGCGACTTCTTCAAAGCCGCCGCCGTGCTGAACTTGATGCTGGTGGAGGCGGCGATCTCGATGGCCTCGCCGGTCTTGGGATTGCGGCCCTGACGCGCGGCGCGCTCGGCCTTGCTGAAATTGCCGAAACCGACCAGACGGAAGCTGCCATCCTTCTTCACGCCCTCGACGATGGTGGACAGCATGGCCTCGACGGCGGCATCGGCCTGGGCGACCGTACAACCGGTGGCCTCGCGGACAGACTTGGACAGGGCAGACTTGGACATGGTTAACGAATCCTTTCCGGGCATCAATGAGGCACAGTAGATTCGCTGTCGCACGAATCCAAGTCCTCAGCGCAGAGCCTCAAAGGCCCGCCGCAGCACGAAACCGCGCAGCAGGGACACCAGAGCGAAGATGGTGCCGATGGCAAGGTCGTCGGCCAGGGCGATGTGAATACCGAATATCGGGAACACCACCATCTGCGTTGCCACCGCCAGAACGTAGCCGATGACAACGTTGGTAACGGCTTCCACCAGCGACATGCTGCGGCTCTGGCGCATTTTACTAATCAATTGAAATTGATTGATTAATCGACTTGATAAGCCTGCGGAACAGAGCGTTATTGGTCCCCGCACAACGGAGGCCAAGAGCATGAAGACCCGAGACCAAGCCCTGACCGAGATCGCTACTCAGATCCTTGGCTTCGAAACCCTGAACACCCGGAACAGCGATCGCCTCGACTTCCACGAACTGGCGGTCTGGCAGATCAAGAAGGCCCTGGAAGCGGCCTACGCCGCCGGCCAGAAGGCGAAGTGATCATGGCCCTGACCGTCCGCCCCACCGCCGCCCTGAAGGCCCATCCTCAGTGGTCGCAAAGCGACTTCGAATACTTCCGGGGCAAGGGTTACAGCAACCAGCAGATCCTCGAATTCTGGGAGCGCGACCTACGCCTCGGCTGCAAGCCGCTGAACTGGAAGCCCACCGACGCCAAGTACCAGCATTCCCTTCGCCGGATCACCCGGCGCTGACCACCTTCCCGGCGGCGATGTCGTCGAAACACCGGTTATCACCCTCCAGGATGGCTTTGCTTCCGGTCAGCTTCTGCCAGCGGCCGACGATCACGTCGGCATAGGCCGGGTTCAACTCCATGGCAAAACAGATGCGACCGGTGGTCTCGGCCGCGATCACCGTGGTGCCGCTACCCGCGAACGGCTCATACACCCCGTCGCCCTCGGCGCTGTTGTTGAGAATCGGGCGCCGCATGCATTCCACCGGCTTCTGGGTGCCGTGGACCGTGGCCTCGTCTTCATCACCGTTATTACCAATGGCCCAAACGGTAGCCTGATCGCGTGCCCCCTGCCAGTGGCCGGTGCCATTCTTGCGCACGGCGTATAGGCAGGGCTCATGCTGCCAGTGGTAATCCCCACGCCCCAGAACGAAGCGATTCTTCGACCAGATGATCTGGGCGCGAATCTTGAAGTCGTTGGCCTCCAGGCTTTCGGCCACCGTCTTGGCGAAGATGGCCGCGTGCCAGACATAAGCCACTTCGCCGGGGAACAACGCCCAGGCTTCCCGCCAGTCAGCGCGGTCATCGTTGGCCACCTTGCCGGTGCGGGCCGAGGATGAAACCCCGGCCTCGTTACGCCAGGTGGGATCGTATTCGACGCCATAGGGAGGGTCGGTCACCATCAGGTGCGGCACAGCCCCGGCCAGCAGGCGCTCCACATCGGTGGCGCTGGTACTGTCGCCGCAAAGCAAGCGATGGCGGCCCAAGACCCACAGATCACCGGGCCGCGTCACCGGATCGGCGGGCGGCTCTGGGATTTCGTCTTCCCCAGCCTCGCCATCTCCATCGCCTTCGTCGTCGAGGGGCGCCATCAAGGCGTCCAGTTCCTCGGCGGAGAAGCCGATCAGGTCGAGGTCGTAGCCTTCGGCGTTCAGCGCGTGCAGTTCCGCCGCCAGGGTTTCGTCGTCCCATCCGGCGTTCAGGGCCAGCTTGTTGTCAGCCAGGATGTAGGCGCGGCGCTGGGCCTCGGTCAGATGATCGAGAATCACCACCGGCACCGTGTCCAGCCCCAGGGACTTGGCGGCGGCCAGTCGGCCATGCCCGGCGATGACGTTCCCATTGCTGTCGGCCAGCACCGGATTGGTCCAGCCGAACTCGACCATGCTGGCGGCAATCTGGGCGACCTGGCCGTCCGAATGGGTCCGCGCATTGCGGCCAAAGGGGATCAGCCGGTCGATGGGCCAAGCCTCGACCGTATCGGGAAGCGGATGGGTCATTGTCATTTTCCTGCGGCCTGGATGCGGCTGCCGATCCAGCGCATCACCGGTACAGCCATGGAATTCCCCAGCCCCCGATACCTTGGGCCGTCGGGGCACCTGTCCGCAGGCTTCCCGCGCCACGGGATGCGGGTGTAATTGTCGGGAAAGCCCTGCAGCCGTTCACATTCGCGGGGCGTCAGGCGGCGCACTGCCATGTCGTGCTGGACCGCCAACTGGCCACCGCCATTCTCTCTGCCCTGAGCCGACATGGCCCGCAGGGTCGGGGTGACACCGTCGGCATTGATCGTCTGGAACCCGGTGCCGGCCTTGCAGTCGAACGCCACGTAGGTCTGCTGTTTGGTTCCCGGCTCCGCCGCCAAGGCACCCGCAACATCCAGAGGACGAACCTCGTCCCGCTGATTTTGGGCGAAGGCGACATAGCTGCGGCTGGAGCCGCCGCTGGCCGCACGTAGGCTGGCGATGTTGTCGGCATCAATTTCGGCCTGCGCCCCACCGTCGCGGCCACGCAGGTTGAACGCCACGGCGTGCTGCTTGCCCGCCTGCAAGGTGAACATGGGATCGCCATCACTGCCGACACCGATTCCGGCACGTACGTCCGTGGTGCTGATGCCGGTGCGGGCACCGGCCTCCTGAATGGGGATCACCACCGGCACCAGCGGTGTGCCGCGTCCGGTGCCGTCCTCCGAGGCGTCGAAACCCTCGCCGCGCAGGGAATGGGTAACCAGGGTGTCGATGTCGGGCCGATGGGCAAGATTCGCTTTGGCCCGCAAGGTGTGGGCGATCAGCGTGTCGGTGCAGTCGCTATTGACGCCACGGGACAGGTCGCGGGCCCGCAAGGTGGTGGCGACGAAGGTTTCGCTCTCGAAATCCATTCGTCCGCTGGCCGAGGCGCAGGCGTTCAGAGCGGTGGCGACGTCGATGGGGCCGGAGGTGTTGTTGCCGCCATAAGCGCGGCATGCAGTCGAACCGGCAGCGCCTTGCCCCGCTTCTCTGCTCGGCGGAGAATCCCTGCGCAGGCCTTGGCGCTCAAAAAGTACCGCGACGGGATCTGCCCGGTCTCCAGCACCTGCGACAACGAACACACGGCGGCGGCGTTGGGCCAAGCCGAAATATTGGGCGTCGAGCACCCGCCACGCGACTGTGCGCGCGGGTCCAACGACAACACCAGCGTCCGACCATTTGCCCCCTGGCGGGACAACCGGACCATCTTCTCCGGCCAGTCCGCCCAGAAGGCATCCGAAGGCGTTGTCGCGGGTGGTGAGTACGCCTGGGACGTTTTCCCAAAGCACGTATGACGGGGCGATGGCATCGGCGAGTTCCACGAATTTGAGGGCAAGATTGCCTCGGGCGTCATCCAGTGACTTGCGCAGGCCCGCCACCGAGAAGGCCTGGCAGGGCGTGCCGCCCACCAGCACGTCGATCTTGCCCCGCCACGCCGCACCGTCGATGGCGGTCATGTCGCCCAGGTTCGGCACCGTGGGGTAATGGTGCGCCAGCACGGCGGAGGGGAATGGTTCGATCTCGGCGAAGAAGGCTGGCCGCCAACCCAGCGGCTCCCAGGCCACCGTCGCCGCTTCGATTCCGCTGCACACTGAGCCGTAAACCAACCCTTGGGCGTGCGGCATGGAGCCGAGCGCCGGGGATACCGGCTCGGTGAGAGCAAGTTGCATGGTGGTAGCCGTGGTACGGGTGGTACAGGGGTGGTAGCCGGAAGGCGGCTACCGGGCTGGCTACCGCCCCCCGTACCACCCCGCCCGAAAGCGTGAAAGGCGCGATGTCCTTGGGACTTGCGCGCCTTCCGGGGTGGTAACTGGTACGGGGTGGTAGCCTAGATTTTTCGGCTGTCGCTAGCGAAATCGGGCGCTGGGGCCGCCCGCATAGCGAAAGCGCCAGGGAGGACCCGCGATATCCGCGCCGCCTTGCCCTGGCCTGTTCTATTCTTTCGCCAGCGGCGAGCGGCGGATCATTTGATGATCGTCTTCGCCGCCCCTCGCGAGCATGGGACTACATTTACCCCAGACCGGCCATTCCTGTCGCGGCCTGCGATGTCTCGATACACTTTTCGCTTTCCTCCGCTGCCTTGGTTCGGGCGATCAGATCGACCTTGGAGATGTGACGGGGGATGCGCCGCCCGTTAAGCGTCCAGGCGATGACGCATAGCGCGAACAGCCAGTGGCGGTGGGCGGCGGAACGGGTCATGCCGACCTTCCAGCAGATCACCTTCCACGGATCTCCGTCGGCCCGCAGCCAGACGATCCGGGCATCGGCGGGATCGAGATGGCGCAGCCAGGGCAAGGTTTCGTCCATGCGGGTGATGGCGGCGGCCGAGGGCGGCGGACGGCGGAGCCTCACATCTTCCGCCGACCAGCATTCCTGGATGTAGGGCGGCCATATGCTGGCGTGCCCCTGAACCCGGACTTCGGGCAGACGGCGCAGGGTATCGGCGGCTTCGGCGAGACGTTCCTCAACCAGGGACGGCGTCCAGTTCATCGCACACCGCCTTGGGTGTCGATGGCCCAGGACAGAATGGCGAGGGCGTCGGCCTCGTTGTCGTCTTCGGGGTTGAAGCCGCGTGCCCGCATGGCGGCGATGACAGCGTCCTTGCCCGCATTGCCCTTGCCGGTGGCGTGCCGCTTGATGGTCCCGACCGGTACACCCTGGTACGGGATGTGTTTCAGTTCGCACCAAGCGGTGAGATGGCCGAGGAAGCCACCATAGATGTGGGCCGCATCGGTCCCGGCATGGCGACGCACTTCCTCGAAATGCAGGAGGTCGATCTTCTTGGCGGCGAATTCAAGATGGTCGAGCCAGGACCGGAAACGCAAGAAGCGCATTCCGCCGCCTTCATAGCGGCCGGGCTTGAATTCCATGGTGCCGGATACGACGGAACCATCGGCCAGACGCATGGCCCAGCCAGTGGTGGTGCCCAGATCAAGGGCGAGGATGGTGGTCATGGTGAAGGCTCACGAGGTTGTGGGCCTTCGGCTTTGGTCGAGGGAAAGGCTATTGCCCGTGGGGCCGTCGTTCAAGCGGCGTCCTGTCGGCATCGTAGAGATACGGAGGTTTTCGTAAGGTGGGAAGGCGTGTTCCCATGTTCCCACCTGGAATGTCATTTCAAAACTTTTTCCCAGGAAAACAAATTTACAAATTATCGCCTGCATCTGCGACTGCGTTATACCACCTTAGTGGCGTATTTTTCTTTTCCAAAAATGAGTCTCCAACAAGGTGGGAACAGTGGGAACGGTAAGAACAGGCAGGGTTTCTGCGGCTTCCGGCCGTTCCTACCTGAATCGTGAAGTGGGAACAGGTGGGAACAGAGCGCCGTCGAATTGGCTGCCCATCGGGAAAGCCGGGGCCTCAGGTGGGAACAATCGACCACAGGTGGGAACGGGCGACGCGGTCTATGGCGGCAAGCCGTTGACGCTCAACCTGGGCGCGCTACTGTGCGTCGCATCGTCGATCGGGAACTGTCTGGGGATGTGGCGGCATGGCTGAAGCGATTGTGACCTGGGGGACGCGATCCGCCCGCCTGCTTGGCATTCTATTCGTGCTGGCGCTTCCGATGGCCTGTTCCCATCAGGTGGAGCAGCCCAATCGACCGGGGCGTTTGGTGACCGCCGAGATTGTCCCGTCGGGAACGGATGCCTCGGCCTACTCCCTGGTGATGACCGTGCGGCAAGGGGATGGAGCGATTATCGATCAGGCCAAGGTCGACGGCCTTCGCCTGGATGACCGGCGAGCGGTCAACATCACGCCCCGCCAGTGCCGACCCTATCGGTACAGCATCGAGAATGGGCAGTATGTGAGCAAGACGCTCTGCACCGGAATCACACTGAGGGGTGTTCTGTGGGGCTACGGGCGGAGCCTCAACTTCAGCATCGAGCAGGCCGAATTCAGCGAACTGCTGGCGATGAACACCTTCAAGCCGTTCACCAGCGACATGGCCGTCGAACAGCCATCAGTTCGCAAAATGGCGGCGTTTGGGGGCATCATCACCTTTCCGCAGACGGGCGGAGTGAAAGATCTGGAGATGTATTCCAGCGGGAACTGACCGGTTTCGGCCCGGCCTAACCAGGGTACCTGTGGCGCCATTCGAGGGAGCCGTTGATGCGGCAACGGTATCGCTCCCAACCGCGTGCCTTGAGATATGCGCCGACACGCATCTGGTCGCCCTTGGTCCAACGCCCAGGTTCGATGCCGATAGCCTGTCCCAGGATTTCCGCCACGGACACGTCGGCGAGCGGTTCGGGCCGGGCAACCTCCACGTCGCGCCAGTCGTCGTAGGCGCCATTGCCGTAATTGATCCGCTCCTTGTCGTAGACCAGCCAGCGGTCGATCAGGCCATCCCAGGCATCGCCCTGGTAGCGTTCCTCCTGAGCGGCTTCGGCCATGTGCTTGGTTTCTTCGTCCTCGATCCACCACTTCACGCCATTGGCGTACCAGACCATGGCCTCGGCCCAAAGCTGGTCTCGGTCACGGCGGAGCGCATCAATGTCGATCTTGCCGCAGCGGACGGGCCAGAAGCGGCGATTGCCGGTCTCGTCGCGCAGATAGGTGTCGGGATTGACGGTGCCGGCGAACACACATTGGCGCGGCACGTCGATGACGTAGCGTTCGTAAGGCGGACGATAGCGATCGACCGAGCGGGACAGGAACGATTTGATCCGGGACACCTCGGCGCGGCCGATGGCATCCAGTTCGGCGATCTCGATGATCCACACGCCGCGCGTCTGCTGGGCGGCGTCCTTGCTGCCGATCTCGGCCAGCTCGTCGGTGAACCAGTCGGCCCCGGCCAGCGTTTTCAGCGCCGTCGATTTTTTGGCACCCTGCGGGCCTTCGAGGATCAACACCTGATCGGCCTTGGCCCCTGGGTCCATGACGCGGGCCACCGCCGACAGCACCCACAGCGAACCGAAGGCGCGAGACAGACGGGTGTCGGCGGCACCAAGATAGGTGACGGCCCAGGCTTCCAGACGGGGCACGCCATCCCATTTCAGGCCCGTCAGGTACTCGCGCACCGGATGGACGCGGATGTCGCGGGCGACGGCGCCGATAGTGCGAGCCACCACCAGGGAGGAAACATTGATGTCGCGGCGCTGGAGCCATTCGGCGCAGCGGATGTCGTCGGCTTCGCACCACGGGCGGGGAATGGTGGCCTTGTTGTGGTCATCCCAGGGCAACGGCCGATTGACGACGATCTCCTGGCGGAATTCGTCGAAGATCAGTGCCCCGGCGAAGGCTTCGTCATTCGACAGGGCGGTGATGACGTTGGCCTCGTTGCGCTCAGGGATTCCGTCGGGGCTGGTGCGAAGCTGGTTGAACCACGCCGGGCGGACGGACGGCATGCCGACGGGGCCGATGCGGCGGCGCAGATCCTTGATCTGTTTTTCGGTCACCGACACCGGGATGCGGGTGGTGGCCTTGATGGCGACCAGCACTTGGCGCTCGGTCACGGGATCGAGGCGAGCCTGGGCGATGTGGCCGAGCAGCCGCCCGAGGTCGCCCATGTCGGGCGGAAAGGTCAGCGCCAGGGCGGCGGCATAGAGGTCGTCGAAGCCGGTCGGCGGCAGCGGCTGATCGGACGCGACCGAGTCACTATTATAATGTGCGTCGACGGCCCCCTTGAGCAGATCGTCGTTGAAGTCGTCGCCATGCAGGGGCGACATGATGGTGGACGTGATGCTGGTAGCGGTCAACCGCTCGGCCAGAACCTGGGCTGCCTGCTGACCGGCCTCGCCGGCATCGGCGAAAATGGTGACGCGGGTGGTCCCCTCCGGCCATTGCCAGTCGCGCAGATTGCCCGCCGACAAGGCCGCCCAGGTGGGGATGCCGAAGATGGCCCAGGCCGACAGCGCGGTCTCGATACCCTCGCCGATACCGAGATGGCCATCGGCGGGAATGGGAGCGAGACGCACGGAACCGCCCGCCACCGGGCCGAGCATCTTCTTAGCTGGCGGGGCCTTGCCCGATCCGTCGTCCAGCAGGAAGGTGCGGTGGATGCCGCCTGTGGGCTTGCCCGTGCCGTCGCGCACGATTCCCACCAGCCCCGGCCAGCCCCGGCGGCTGTCGAAATCGGCCAGATCGTCGTGGAACAGCAGATCCGGCGAACCAGGGTCGCCGACACCACGGTGGCGGAGATAGGTCTCGCCCACGGTTCCGGTCAGCGGCTGGGCGGAACCAACGATGCGGGCCACCTCCAGGTCATGGGTGGGCTTCGGGATGTTGGCTCGGGGTGGCGCGGGCAGATGCATGCGGGCCAGCCGCGCCGCTTCCTCGAACAGTTCACGGTCGGACAGGCCGGTGGCGTGGTGGATCAGGTCGATGGGGCCGGCACTTTCCCCGGTGGCGTGGTCGAAGCCCCACCCGGCATGGCTGCCAGCCAGATGCAGGATGCAGGAGCCTTCCTTGCGCGGGGCACGGCCCGACAGGTCGGCACAGCGCAACGTCCGGCAGTCCTGCGACCACCGCGCCTGCGGAAACAGCCCCGGCAGCCAATCCTGCGCGGTGGCGGCCAGGCGGTCGCGGATATCATCCAGATCATGCCGGGCTGGCGCCAGCCAAACGTCATTGAGATCGATCATGCCAGGATCACCAGCCCCCGCTCGGCGCGGGTGATGGCGGTGTAGAGCCAGCGGCGGCGATCCTGCTCGGTGCGGCCGAGGCCGTCGTCCCAGACGATGACGTTCTCCCACTGCGATCCCTGCGCCTTGTGGCAGGTGATAGCCCAGCCGAAGGTCGCCTCGGTCAGCTTCTTCTTGTCGCGCCAATCACGGTCATGGCGATTCGGGTCGAGGGCGACATGGTCTTCGAAATGGCCCTTGTAGAGCAGCAACCGCCCCGGCTTGCCGTCCTTGGCGGGTGGGCCAATGGGTGTTCCTTCCTCGTCGGTGACGACGGCCGAGAAATAGACGCTGCCCTCGTCAACGATGTCCGAGAGTGTCAGGAACATGCCGTTGATCAGGCCGAGATCGTTCTGGTTCTTGAGGCAGATCACCTTCTCGTCGGAACCGGTGGGCAGATACGATCCCCCGAAACCGGCGGCATAGCGCAGTGCATGATTCAACTGGAACCGGGTAGCGTTGCGGCCGCAGATCACCTGACCACCGCGCAAGGCTTGCTGCGGGGTGACGTCGGCCATCCGCATCTTCCAGGCATGGTCGTCGTACTGGCCGAAGCCGATGGGGCGGCCTTCGCGGGCCAGGGTGGCGAGGCGGATGATGGCGCTCTCGGCGGCCTGGCGGTGGATTTCGGTCAGCATGATATCGGGGGCCGCCTGAGTGAATGCGCCTTCGCCCTTGATGGGCGGCAACTGGCCGGGGTCGCCCAGCACCAGGATGGGGCGCTTGAAGCTCATCAGGTCGCGGGCCATCTCTTCACCGACCATGGACACCTCGTCCAGCACGATCAGCCTGGCGCTGGCGGCGGGGCTGTCGGGATTGAGGGCGAAACGCGGCTTCTTCATGTCGCGCAAGCCCTGGCGCATGGCCTCGATGGCGGCCTCGGTGGCGGTGCGGTCGAAGCCGATCAGAGATCGGGCATCAAGCTCAGCCTGATTGATCCGATTCTGGGCTTCCGCGATCTCTTCGTCGGTGGCCTCGACGACACTGTAAATCAGGCTGTGGATGGTGCGAGCCGGGGTGCCCTTGCGCCGCAACACCAGGGCGGCTTTGCCGGTGAAGGTGGCGGTGACCACGCCGGGGCAATCCTCGGAATGGGGGCTGAGGCCCAGATCGTCGAGGGCGAATTTCAGGACGGTGGACTTGCCGGTGCCGGCGAATCCGAACAGCCGGAACACCGGCTGCCGCTCCGTCCCGGTCTCAAACCACTGGCGGATGGTGGCGATGGCGCGTCCTTGCGTGTCGGACGGAGTGATATCGCTCATCGGCAGCCCCCCCAGCAGCGGTCCTGCCAGGAACATGTGCCGTGCCAGCCACTACTGGTCTTGCCGCCGCGGCACACCACCGATGTCCGTTCGGCGACTGCGCGGGGCAGCAGCTCCTGGGCATCGCTGGCCTGCACCACCTGGACTGCACGGTCGCTCATGGTCTGGGCCAAGGCGGCGTCGAACGGTACCAGCTCGCAGTGGATTTCCCAGGTGTCGCGGTTGAGCGCGGTGAACAGCGCCGGGGCCGGCAGGTCCATATAGGCCTGATAGAGGGCAAGTTGGGCGGCGTAGACCGGCTTGGACAGCACCACTCCGCGCTTGACCACGTCCTTCCACGACGACACGCCCAGCGCCTTGTTCTCCCACAGGGTGGGATAGTCCATGGCCACCGGCCCGCCGACCAGGCAGCCGTCGATGTGGCCTTTGAACCGACCGCCCAACGCCGAGAAGCCGAACTGCCGCCCATCGCGGCGCTCGGTGCGCAGATCGAAGCCCGCCCCCCGCAGCCACGCCGCCACCACGTCCTCGCCGCGATGCCCGGCCTCGAAGATCCGCAAGGTCGCCGGCTCGAAATCCCGGCCCTCGTCCTTGGGCACGGCCAGATAGTCGTATTGGATCTGGCGTAGGCATTCCCGGCCGATACCCGAGGTGCTGACATACTGGCGGGCCACCTGCGCCCGGTTGCGCACCACCAAGGCGGCATCGATGGCGGTATTCACCGCCATGGTGATGCCGGGATCGCGGGCCGGGGCTTGGTACTGGCAGCCGGAGCCGTGGTTGAGGTCGAGCATGGCGGCGGCCTTCAGAACGGGATGGGATCGTCGAAGGGAGTGCCGGTGCGTTCCTTGACGCCCGCCTGGCGCTGCATGGAGTCCACGTAGCCGGTGATGGCGGCTTCGATCAGCCGGTCGATGTCGGCGGCGGAGCGGTTGAAGAAATGCTCCATCAGGCCAAGCGCCGTCAGTGCCTCGGCGAAGAGCGGGCGGGCATCCTTGATGGCCTGGGTTTCGCGGGCGGTCTTGTCGATCATGCCGTGGTGATCCCCTGCGATCTTTGCCCCTGCCTCCTGGCAGCGGCGGGAACAGAAGCGATGAAACGGGTATTGGTCGTGGCGCAGGCGGTGGACGTAGCCGAAGCCCTTGGCCTCGCGGCTGCACACCGCGCACAGGGTCAGGCCAGCAAGAACCGAGTCAGGTCCGGGTGCTGGCCGGGTTCCTCCTTGATCCGGGAACAGCCCAGCACCACGAAGCTGCTGATGGCCGCTTGGGCCATGGCCTCCAGCTCCCACAGGGCGAGAACCCTGATGGGCTGGTGCAGTCTTCCGCGTGCCTCGAGCCATTCGCCGATCGCCTTTGCCGCTTGGCGCGTCACATGCGCCTGCCATTCGTCATCGGTCATAGTGGGGCCGCCCGCCGGGCTGACGGGCGGCACTTCCATTAGCCATTGAGCCAGGCTGGGCCATTGGCCGACGGCTGGGGAGCGGGCTGCTGGGCGGCAGGCTGAGCCTGGGCAGATCCCTGCTGAGTCCAGGGAACATTGCCGGCCTGCTGCTGCGGCGCCTGGACCGGAGCCGCGTCGGTGGCCCAGGCCGGGGCGTTCTGCCCGGCGGTGACGGACGGCTTGCGCGGCTTGGCATTGACGGGATCGGCCTCTACCGTCTCGCCCTTCATCACCGCGCCATATTCCGGCTCATCGGGCAGCACCACGTTGGCCAGACGGTTCTGGTCACGGTATTTGGGATCGCTGGCCGGCTCCACCATGATGCGGGCGGCGAAGATGATGCCGTCCAACTGCTTCAGCCCCTGCAGCACCCGCTTGGCCCTGGCGGCGTCGCTCATGTCCTTGGGACTCAAGCCCAGTGCGCTATCGACCATGGCGCGGAACGACGCCTTCGAGATGTTCCAGCCCTTGGACTGGCCCTTGTCGTCGAGCTTGCCGCCGGCCACCGTGAAGTTCTGCCAGAACTTGCGGCGCACGAACGCCCCCTCGACCACGGTGAATTCGCAGTCGAGCATCTTCGCGTCGCTCTCGGAGGCCGCCTTCAGCAGACCGGCATCCATGGGCACCGAGCCGTTGACCCCGCCGGGGCGGATGGTCATGCGGATCTTGGCGAAGGTGCCGTCGGGAATCAGTTCCCCGGTGGGCATCATCTGCGGCTGGGCGTCGTTGAAATCGTAGGACATGGGGAAATCTCCTCGGGTCAGGCGGAAACGCGGTTGATCTTGGCAAGCAGGGTGCCGAGATCAGGGGGCTCGGTGACGTCCAGGCGGCCGGAGCGATCCTTGGCGGGAAGACCGTAGGGATTGCCCGAACAGCAGACCAGGCGGCGCTCGGTGGCTTTCTCGTCCAGCAGCCAATTGCCCTCGGCATCCTGGGAGAACAGGTGCATGGAGATGACCTGATCGACGATACCGGGTAGTTCGCGCCCGGCCTTGGATCCCTCCATCTGCGGCTGCCAGGTGGAGGCGTTGAACTCGTCGGTGACCTTCTCCAGCACACCGACGAAGATCACCGTCTTGCCCGGCGCATGCTGCAGGTGCTTCAGGGCCTGGATCACTTCGCGGCCCAGCAGGCCATAGGCGCCACGGATGTCGGGCTTGCCGGTGCGGTCGGAGAAGGCTTCCGGCTGCTGCTTGGCATAGGCCATGGCTTGGCGGGTGAGGTCGGTAATGGAATCGACGAACACCACCGGCATCGAGTCGAGGAATTCCTCGATTCCGGTCCCGGCATAGACCGAGCGGACATGCTGGTAATGCTGGGCGCTGTAGAAGGCGTTGGGATCAACGGCGGGATCGGGGCCGCCGATCAGCACGGCGAGGTCGCGGAAATCGCCGAAGCTGCGCACCGGGATGCTGGCGCCCGGCCAGTCCTGCACCGACTTCATGCCAGCTTCCAGATCCAGGCAGACGGTCTTGTCGGGCGGCAGGGTTTTCAGCAGCGAGGTCTTGCCGACGCCGGGCTGGCCGAAGATGGCCACCGAGGTCTTGTTGCCGGCGCACGACAAGCGCTCGTCGGCGGTGATGATGCGAACGGCCATGGGATTCTCCGATTCAAAGGGGGGACGGCGGGGCGTTGACCGGGCGCCGAAGGGAAGCCTTGCCCGCCCTTGCGGTACGGGCTGCCCCGCCGCTGTCTCAGTGGGTGTTGGGCTTCAGCGTGAAGGTCGGCTTACCGGTCTTCACCGTCCGGGCGGCCTCAAAGGCGGTGCGGATGTGGGCGGGCCATGCGCCGTACTTGCGCTCGGGCACCTTGAAGGCGAGATCGACGTATTCGGCCGGATCATCGCCACTGGCGCGGATGCGCTCGACGGTGGCCGCCAATTGCTCCTGGTCCCACTCCACCTTCTTGGGCAGATCTGCCACCACGGTGATTCCGCCATCGTCGAAGCGCACCGTGCCGGTGTCCTTGCCGTCACGGCTGCGCATCTCGGCGGCGATGGTGGCGTAACGACGGTCCAGCACGCCGTCGAGCCAATCCTTCTGCATCTTGGCGCGACGCAGGGCCTCTTCGGCTTCCTCCTGAAGCAGGATCAGCATGTCCGCCGGAAGGGCGGCGATTTCGCCCACCGCCATGGTCATCATGTCGGCGAGGCGGGGACGGTTGGGGATGGTCATGGTCAGATCCTCCGGGGCTTGTCGCCGCTCGCCTTGATGGCGATGTAGGCGATGCGGTCTTCAGCGACGCGGCGCTGAACCAGCAGCAGGCGGCCGTCCTCGGCCAGCGCCAGGGCGCGGGCAGCAACACGGTCGAGTTGGGAGCGGGCCGCTTCGGGCAGGGACGACGGGCCACGGGCGCGGTCGAGACCGAGCAGGCCCAGGTGGTAGATGAGGCCGTCACCAGGAACGGCGCCCGCGAACCAGGACTGGAAGGCCGGGATGGTCATGGGGGAGGTCATTGGCCCGCCCTCAATTCGGCCACGCCAACGTCCTCGAACAGAACGTTCTGCCCGAAGCCGGGCTGGGTCTGACGGGCCTCGTAGGCTTCGACTTCCTCAATCTTGTAGAAAATCTTGCCGCCCAGCCTCAGGAACGGCAGGCCCTGGCCCCGGTAGCGCCAGTTTTCCAGGGTGCGGTGGGAAATACCCCACCGTCGGGCCAGTTGCTTCTGGCAGAGAAATTGTTCGGCCATGTTGGCGTGCTCCGCGAGATATGAACTCGTGGAAGCATGGAGGATGGTGGCGGGTCAGGGAGGTGGATGCGGCAGGGACGGATCATCCCTATCCCGTCCCCTTGACAGCAGGGCGAACGCTCGATCCCGCCTACAATTTTAGGCGGATCTTGCCAATGCCATTCCGCTCGAACAAAAAGCCGGGATCCTTGTTCTTGAACAATTCCCTGAGGTGCTGAGAGTTCGACTGAGCTGAGAACAGGAGTTCTGCTTCAGGCACCCATGGATCAGGGGTCCGGCTTGCCGCATGGAGGATTCCAATGATCCGCGCCTGAAGGGTGCCGAAATCGAATCCCCGTCCCCGCAGCGTGATCTTGGTGTAGTT
This sequence comes from Magnetospirillum sp. 15-1, assembly GCF_900184795.1. NCBI lineage: Bacteria > Pseudomonadati > Pseudomonadota > Alphaproteobacteria > Rhodospirillales > Rhodospirillaceae > Magnetospirillum > Magnetospirillum sp. 15-1. The sequence continues at coordinate 112,847 of NZ_FXXN01000021.1, forward strand.
GGAAGAATGCTCGAACGGGGACATGGATGCGGATGCCGGTGAGCCGCCGCGGAACAACTCGGCGATCCCGGCACTGATGGCGCCGATCTCACCGCCTTGTACCGCCACCAGGAACCGATCGAGATCGGATTCACGGATATGGATGAGCCGCTCACCCCGCCGCAGCATATGAAACCGATCATGGTAAATGCGTAGGAGCTGAAAGGCGGTGCCAGCGTTGGTCAATGCGTGATCAAATTCGCGTATGGGCATATCCTGGCCGACCACGCTGGCTCCGGCAAAGAACAGGCCGTCATGATTTTCGAGGAGGCCGACCAGGCCATCGACGAAGAACTCCCTGGCGAAATCCTCCACCGCCAACTCCGATGCGTTCAATTCGTCATCTGGTACATTTTTCCAGCGGTGATAGGTTCGCCCGATGAGCGACGGAATACGGGTGGTGCCACGGCAGGCGTAGATCGAGTAGTCGTTCCGGTACAGGCCATCCTTGATATAGGTGGCAAAGAATTCCTCCGAGACCGTGGTGAAGAACGAGTCATCGGCCATTTCAAGGTGGTCCAACGACGACGAGCGGCTCCAGGCATAGCTGAAATACGGAAGGCCGAGGCTGGTCATCGCCACCTTCAGCGCTTCTTGCAGGTCAGGGATGCTGTTCGAATGAGCAGCTTCTTCCTGAAACTCCATCACATCCTTGACCATTTCGACCCTCCAGCGGAAGAATCTGCGAGGTCAGAATATCACAGCATCGGTCGATGTCATGCTTGGCGCCTACGCCAGTATCCGTTGCCATCCGAAAGTCTCCGTCCCCGGATTGTTACGACCGAAGGAGCAAGCATAGGGTTTCCGCAATAACCAATTGCCGGGGCGAACGACCCCAGCGAAGGATTGCGGACACCACCGATGCACAATGCTCTGTCTCCCGACCGCATGACCGCCGCCGAGCGCCTGGACGAGGTCGCCAACATCCTGGCCACTGGCCTGATCCGGCTGAAGGCGCGGAAATCCAGTCGTTTATCTGCTGACGCCAGAGACAGTTCCCTCGACTTCATGGCCGGCCAGAGCGGTCATGTCCCCGTCAACCGACGGAGGAAATCATGACCGAGGACCCCCTGCTGGCCCGCTTGGCCGCCCTGAAGACGGCGCCGATCCCGGACCTGAAGGTGCTGTGGCGCGATCTGTTCGAGGCCGAGGCGCCGCCCTACAACCGCACCTTCCTGGAAAGCCGCCTGGCCTACCGCCTCCAGGAACTGGCCTATGGTGGGCTGGCGGTCACCACCGTCGCCCGGCTGGAGAACATGGCCGAGGATTTCGACACCACCAAGGGGCGCCGCAAGAAGGAGCTGGATCGCCCCATCGCCGGCACAAGGCTGGTGAGGGAATGGAAGGGCGTCGAGCATTGCGTCACCGTCCGCGAGGACGGCTTCGAATACCAGGGCCGCCCCTACCAGTCGCTGTCGGCGGTGGCCCGCGCCATTACCGGCACCCGCTGGAACGGCTTGGCCTTCTTTGGCCTGAAGAACTGGAGGAAGGGGGCATGAAACCCGCCGGAACCAAGCCGATCCGCAAGCTGCGCTGCGCCGTCTACACCCGCAAATCAACCGAGGAAGGCCTCGAGATGGAGTTCAACTCGCTGGATGCCCAGCGGGAATCCTGCGAAGCCTACGTCACCAGCCAGAAGGCGGAAGGCTGGGTGCTGGTGCCGACCCATTACGACGATGGCGGCTTTTCCGGCGGTACCCTGGAACGCCCCGGCCTGAGGCGTCTGCGGGCCGACATCGAGGCCGGGTTGGTGGACGTGGTGGTGGTCTACAAGATCGACCGTCTCTCGCGCTCGCTGATGGATTTCTCCAAGCTGGTCGAAGTGTTCGACCGCAACGATGTCACCTTCGTCAGCATCACCCAGTCGTTCAACACCACCACCAGCATGGGCCGCCTGACGCTCAACATCCTGCTGTCCTTCGCCCAATTCGAACGCGAGGTGATCGGCGAACGTGTCCGCGACAAGGTGGCCGCATCGCGGCGCAAGGGAATCTGGATGGGCGGGCCGCTGCCCTTCGGCTATCGCTGTGCCGACCGCAAGCTGCTGGTGGTGGAGGAAGAAGCCGCCATCGTCCGCATGATCTTCGAACGTTTCGTCCGCCTTGGCTCCGCCACCATGCTGGTGCGGGAACTGGCCGCCGAGGGCGTCACTCGCCGCGGCAAGAAACTGGACAAGGGCGGCCTCTACAAGATGCTGGCCAATCCGCTCTATATCGGCAAGGCGGTCCACAAGGGCGTGGCCTACGACGGCGAACATGAGCCGATCATCGATCAGGCCCTATGGGACAAGGTCCGCTCCATCACCGAAATCTCCCCCCGTGTCCGCGCCAACCGCACGCGGGTGCAGACTCCGGCCTTGCTGAAGGGAATCGTCTTTGCCCCTGGCGGTCGGGCGATGACGCCGACCCACACCCGTAAGAAGGGGCGGCTGTACCGTTATTACGTGACCACCAGCATCATCAAGGAAGGCCCCGACGCCTGCCCGGTTGGCCGCGTCCCCGCTGCCCAGGTCGAAAATGCGGTGATCGACCAGTTGCGCTCGCTGCTGCGCACCCCGGAGATGGTGGTTCGCACCTGGAAAAGCGTCCGCGCCGAGGGCGAAACCATGACGGAGAAGGAGGTCGCGGCCGCGCTGGGGCAACTCGATCCCCTGTGGGACGAACTGTTCCCCGCCGAGCAGACCCGCATCGTCCAGCTTCTGGTCGAGCGGGTCGATATCTCCACCGACGGCGTTCGCATCGCGCTCCGTACCGAGGGACTGGCCCAACTGGCCGGGGAATTGAAACCAGCCCGTCGCCGGAGGACCGCAGCATGACCACGGTGTTCGTGCCGATGACCTTCCGCCGCATCGGCGGTCGCAAGCGGATCGTCCTGCCCGACGGCAGCCTGTACAATCCCGAGACGCGGGTTCCGGTCGACAGCCCCATCGTCCGGTCGCTGGCGCGAGCCTTCCGTTGGCGGCGGTTGCTGGAATCCGGTCGTCACGCCTCCATCAACGAACTGGCCAAGGCCGAACGGGTCGATCGCGCCTTTGCCAGCCGCGTCCTCCGCCTGACCCTGCTGGCCCCCGATATCGTCGAGGCCATCCTCGCCGGGCGGCAGCCCGAGAAGCTCACCGTGCGGGCGCTGCTGGAACCGTTTCCGGCGGAATGGGCCGAGCAGCGGCGGGCGTTCATAGGCGACGAGCGCATGCACCATGAGCATGCTGGCCGTTAATGCGAGATACGGGGGACATGGTGGCTTCCTGAGCTGCGGGGCGGCCGGAACCGCCCCTTTGCCAATATTACGGACGCATGATGCAAATTGCCGCCCGCTTCAGATCCCTGACGAAATTGAGCGGGGACCGTTTATCGCTCGGGGTGCCGGGGACGGTGACGGCCGCCTTACCGTCGGGGGACACGACCCTGCCGTGCTTGGAGCCGCGACGGTACGTCCATCCAAGGGCCAATAGGCGGCGGACCTCCGCGTCGATCTTGTCGGACCTGCTGTAGCGCCTCATTTCCGCACCTCCGCCTCGTAGACCAGGCGGAAGCCGATCATCATCGACTTGTACTTTCCGGCCGAGCGTGGCGAGAACCGTGCCCTCTCGGCGGACACCCGGGCTTCGGCGACGTAGCCGACCTCGTATTGGGAGCACCCGAACAGCCCGTTGATCGCAGCCCCCTCGGCCTGGAGCCATTCGCCGAACCAAGCGGAGCGGACGACCTCCATGCCGGCCTCCGAGCGTTCCATCGCCATATTTGCAGGGTTCCGCCGCAGCGTCAGGGAATCGAAGTCTTCGCGGCCCATGTGCGGGGGATGGCCGTCGAACACGTGGCCGTCGGCGGCGACGAAGTCGTAGAGCCGCTTGGAGAATGCCTCCTTCAGCTCGGTCATGGACACCTTGTCGGGGACCAGCCCGCCAGCGAGGGCGAGCCACTCATCCTCGGTGGGAAGCCGTACGGGGAGCTTCTGCGTCCGCTTAATCCAGCGGGCATAGGCCTTGGCGTCATACCAGGTGACGGCGGCCGGGTCGTCGGGATCGCCGGCGAGGTCCAGCGGCTCAAGATCGGAGAGGCTGAGCCGGTGGGCCAGGTAGTCGGGGTTGTCCCGCAGGAAGCGGTGGAACCGCCGGACGGGGACCAGGGGTGAGAAGCAGAGGTCTTTCCCCAGTACCGTGGCCACCGTATATCCCGGACGGAAAGGGCTCTTGCGGGGCGTGTGGGAATACCGCCCCTGCCGGGTCAGGTGGGCCTTCAGGATTTCATCCCGGCCGGGATAGTTAAGGTGTGTTCCGCCATGGGCGTAGAAGGACTCCTCGGCGGCGTGCCAATCGGCCTCCAGCCATCCGTCGTGCGAGAAGTAGAGGCGGACGTCCAGCTCGGAAGCCTCCTCCGTCTTGGAGAAGTCCTTGTCCCGGAGGTAAGGGGCGTAGGGGTTGCGTTTGAATTCGGCGTCACGGACGCCCTCGAAGACGAAGTCGTAGCCGCCGTCGGGGCCCTTCAGGAAGGCCAGCCGGTCATTGTAGGGGATGACTTCCACCCACCCCTGGGGGCAGAGTTCGAGGACGCGGCGGAACAGTCGCCCGGCGGATTCGATCCGCTCCGCATCGCCGTCACCGAGGTTGTACAGCTGGGCGACGATCCTGCCGTCCTCGCCCAGGTCGCAGAGTTGGTCGCCGATCAGGTTGTCGAGGGTGTGGGTGTCTCCCGCACACATCAGATCGGTCTCGCTGCGGATGAAATAGTTGTCCGGCGGCACGTTCTCCCGGATCTCGGCGGGCTTGATCTCGTCGAAAGGGATGTCGCGGAGGTTAGCCCCATACATTCCGCGGTAGCCGACCTTGAGGCCGTCAGTGGCGGCGGCGGCCCGGAGCAGGACGAAAACATCGAGACCGGTGAAAATCCGCTTGGGCATGGGCAGGCCCGAGGCGAACAGGCGGTCGGCGATCTGGCGGTGGCCGAGCCGAACGCGTTGGTCGGGAAGATTCGTCGGCAGGACGTCCTTACGGAAGGCGAGGCCATGCCCACGCATGAAGGTTGGCAGCTTGCCCTTCCACTCGGCAACGTATCCGCCGAAGCCGCCCTTGAAGCCAAGGCGGTGGGCGATGTGGTTCAGGGCGAGGTTGTGGGGAAGCTTCCGCTCGTCATCGAGGTAGATGGTACGGGCGAGCTTGGCGGCCCGCTTCAGACTCTTGGGGTCGATGCCTTCGACCGGTGCGAGGTGGAAGTTGTCGAAGGTCAGGAATTTAGACATGCAGATTCTCCGGCGTCTTCACGCACGTCCGCTTGCGTAGATTGGAGCTGGAGAAAATGGTCCCTGATGCAGGTTGAACGCATCTGCGGCGGTTCGTTCCCCCACGCGGACGTGTTCTCGGGGATCAAAGGCCCGTCGCGGCCCTGAAGGGAAGATCGCAAAGATCGACCAGCCTGGCAAGTCCAAACCGTGGAATGGCGGACGGCCCAACTTCGCGGCATAATCGTGGCGACAGTTCTCCATCCGTGTCCGGCAACGAGCTTACAGCATGGCATCCAATGAGAATACAGCCCGGAAAGGCGTGAACGCCGTCGAGGCCACTTTCCTCGAAATGGGATGGCTCTTCCGCGATCAACCGGTCAGCGACTACGGCGTGGATGCCCATGCGGAGATCGTCGAGGACGGGGAACCAACAGGCAAGCTCATCGCCCTCCAAATCAAGTCCGGCAGTTCGTTCTTCAAGAAGCGGGGCAACGGCTATGTTTTCCGGGGCGAGGCACGCCACCTGTCGTATTGGACCAATCACTCCCTTCCGGTGATTCTCATTCTCCACAATCCCGAAACGCAGTTGACGGTATGGACGAAGATCGAGCGCCACCTCGTAACGGAAGGGGAAAGCGGCTCATGGACGGTGGAGATACCGTCCTATCGGACCCTCTCTGCGAATTCCGCAACAGCGATTGCCGACAGCATTCCCCGGAGCGATCCGGAAAGCATGCGGCGGGACCGCATGGCGCTGGCCTTGCAGATGATTAGCGAGATAGAGGAGCGAGGGGAGGCTTACCTTACGGTCGACGAGTGGGTGAACAAGTCCCTGAATTTCCGTGGGGCGGCGATCCACTTTGGCGAGCCGTGGGAAAAGCCGGATTACATTTGGGATTTTTACTACCCTTCCAACTCGATTTCGGGGGTCATGGATCTTCTGTTTCCCTGGCTGTCGTACACCTACCATTGCTCTCCGGAGGAAGACGGAAGCGGGGAAGTGATGACACACACGTTCGAGGTGGAGATAAACGACCTTGGGCGCGCGTTCCTAATGATGGAGAGATTTTACCAGGACGGGCCGGAACCGAGTGTTTGCCCCGATCTTCCGGAGCCATCTGAAGACCACATGGACGAGGACGATTGGAACGAATATCTGTTCCAGGAAGCCTTGCGGAAGGATCGCGAAAGCGAGGCTGGAGAGGACTGAACCGGGTTCCGCGCCTATGGGGTGAAATCCGCGAGCAGGCGAGATTGGGCCTACCCGCCATCGGCGACGAGATGGCACTTCTTGTACTTCTTGCCGCTGCCGCAGTGGCACGGGGCGTTGCGTCCCAGCTTCAGGCCTTGGCGGACGGTCGGTGCCGGCCTTGCCGGCTTTCCTAACTGGTTCGCCAATTGCTTCAATTGGCCATCGAACTTCCAGGGAAAGGCCACCTTCTTGCCGAAGCGGATTGCGCCCGTCGCAGGCGAAAGGCACAGCCCGAACCATTGATTGGCCTTCTGGCTGTACTTCCGCAGCATCATATGCGCCTCCAGCCTTGGCTCCGCCTCGGGGCGGGGAGCGAAATTGGCATGGACTGTGATCCCGGTGTTGGCAAACCCCAATGTGAAGTCCGACGATCCCTTCGTCTGCGCGGCCTCTAGGACGCGGTCGATGCCATCCGCCAGTTCCTTCATCGCATTCCCGCTGAGTTGGTAGAGCAGCATCACCAGATCGATCATCGGGCCGAATGGCTCGGCCTCGATCGCCTTGATGAGTGCGTCGAGCCGTCGTCCCTCGATCGCGGTCAGGATACCTTCGGGAGTCGGTTTTCCCGGCGGGCCGAATCGTCGCGCCCCCATGGCGATCTCGATATCCGCTGCAAAATCGTCCTCAAGTGCAACGAAGTCATATTCGTCGTCGAGCCATAGATTGTACTTGAGGTGGTAGGAGAGCAGCGTGATCTCGTGGTGAATCCTCACCTTTGAGCCGTACAGCGAGCGCAGATCGAGATAGCTCAAGAAGCGCATAGGCCTCCGCAGCATCTCCGCCATCACATCGAGCGTGAACACGTCGATGATAAGGGGCGCCAACGCTGTCTGAACCTTGCGCCTGACCAGGAACTGGTCGGTCTGAAACGCCAGTGCCGGATAGTGGTCGGCGACCAGGCAGATCGGAAAGATCTGCGTCAACTCACTCGGCACCTTCACGACTTGCCCATCAGCGGCGGTGAAGTGCAGCGTCGGGTCGAGCAGCGCCTCAGCGCACTCCATTGCCTGATCATAGGCGTCTTGTACCGCGGCCTTGAAATCGCCCTTGAGTTGCAGGTCGTTCCCCCGCCGCGACTCCATCGTAAGTCGCTTTGACTTGGCCTGCAGTACGATTGCCCGATCGCCGAACAGCACCAGAACGTCGATCTCGCCGAGGCGATTGCCCTTGCTCCGGTCGATGTTCACGCCTTTATAGACCCGACCGACGCCGAAGACTTCGGTCAATCGTTGTAGCGCGAACGCTTCGGTGTATTGGCCACGGTGTGTCAGCGCGGCCTTCGCATAATCCTTGTCCGCACCGAGCCAATAGAAAGGGGACTCATAGAGCGCATCGGCTAGCGCATTGAAATGAAAAAGAAGGAATCGCGCTTCATCGACGGCGAGGATTTGCGTGGCTGTCACCGCGTTGAAGTCGTGCAGCGCCTTGAAGCCGGGGTTTCGGTGATCTTGCGGTAGTGTGAAAGCCAGAACGCTCGCGAAAATTCTCTCTGGTTCGAGTTCTAGGCGCGGCTCCAACTCCGCGATACTGAACATGAAGGCGGACAGGAATCGCGGATCGCCTATGCCCTGGGCGCCTGCGTGAACAACGTCTGTCATCTTCTCGTTCTGAAGTTCGCCAATCGCCTTGGCGACGGCGATCATGTCCTTGATCGACGCCCCTTTGTTGGCGAGCAGCCACGCGTCGTCGGTGGCGTACTTCTCCGCCGCGGAGTCGCAATTCTGGAATGAGAACGCGGCTTCGCCCCCATAGAAGATCGGCTCACGCATCGCGTCGCCCGATTTCCACGGATTGGGCGGGGCACCGTCGGCATCCGCTTCCCGGAAGCCTTCGAGCCACGGCCGGGTCATGCTGTGATGCAGTTCCTCGAGCAGCGCCTCGGCGCGCTCGGCCTGCCTGGAAGCGTCCTCAGGTGGCGACGCATCATAGTCGGAATCTGCACGAACCATGAGACCGATCAGCGTGAACATTTCTGTCCGGATCAACCGCGAGCGCGAGTAGAGGTGCTGCATGTCCTCTGCGCATATTTCATCATGGTACCAAGTAAAATTGTCCCGCACGCAGAAGTAGGCGATGACGTGAGCAAAGCCCGGCGTTGCCGTTAGCTCGCCAAGCTCGTCGAAGATTTCCTGCTCGGGCCGCGGTGCTCCCATCGTCGATACTGGCTTTGCCGCCCCCTACTTCAGCGTTGGTGTCTTTGCACCTTCCCAAGGTGCGTGACCTCTAAATTGCCAGCTTAGCGTGAAAGAGGGGGTGCGTCCCACAGAGGTCTTTCCCCAGACGCGATTAAACTTCAGTTCCTGGTCCAAAGAGGATGCTGTTGATACAGCGAACAGACTCCGTCGCCGGACTCCATCGGGCCTCCACGAAAATCGCCAAACCACACGACGCGGCGATTCCGGGAATATCATTGAATCCCAGGAGGCTGGCGACCTGTTGATACGAAAGAGCGAGTCAACAGGTCTGGAGAGAAAGGCGCTATAGAGAGAGAATTCAGCCGATTCCCGGCAGGCCCGTGTCGGCGCTTATACCGATGAAAACCGCACGGAACCTTGGGATATCCAAGGTGGCGTCTATGCGGTAGAGCAGGTTTGTCTGGTGAGAATGGCGTCCCCACGGGGATTCGAACCCCGGTTACCGCCGTGAGAGGGCGGTGTCCTAGGCCTCTAGACGATGGGGACGTCGAGGCGCGAGGCCCGCTTTATGTCGGAAAGACGGCCCCCTGGCAAGCTCTTTTTTCCGCCGTTTCCATGCGGACCGCAAAGATCTTTCCCGCCTCGCGGTCCAGGCGGTGGGCCTGCATCTGGATGGCCTGGGGGCGGCCGTCGCCGTCGGCGGCGATCCCGACGATCAACCAGATCATTTCCGGCTCCCAGGCCTGGGCCAGATCGGTGGCCGACGGTTTGGCGCTGCCGTCGGGGTGGGAGTGCCAGTGGCCGATCACCCGCTCGCCGGTGCCGCGCACCGACCGTTCGGCGGCGAAGCGGACCACCGGGTCCAGTTCGAACCGATCATTGCCCTGGGTCTTGAGAAGATTGTCGGCGACCATGATCCGGGTAACGGTGACGACCCGCCGCCCCTTACCGATCAGCAGGCCGCAGCCCTCGGCCGGCCAAGCGGCCTCGGCGGCGGTGGCGATGGAGGCCATCTGTTCCGCCGAGAGGACCAGCATGGCCGGGGCCTAACGGACGGCCGGTTCGGGGGTCAGCACGAAGCCGCCCGCCACCTTGCCCTGGCCGGGGTCGAGCACCAGGATGCGCTCGGGCCCGCCGCCGGTCAGGCGCAGCACCACCCGCTCGCCGGCCACCACCATCTGTTCGATCCGCGAACCGGCGGGAACCGGCACCGCCAGTTGGCCGAATTCCGAGACCGGCACGGCGGCGGCACGGCCCGAGATGGCCGAAGACGTTCCCTTCCCCGGCGCTTTGCTGTAAAGCCCATAGCCAAGGACGCCCAAGCCGGCCAGCAGCAGAACCCCCAAGAACACCACCAACCCTTTGATCGCTCTCATGATCCCAGCTTCAATCCCTGTTTATCGATGGACATTCCCATGTCCCTGCGCCTGACCCCCTCCGCCGTCGAGACCGAGGAGGCCGGCACCCGCCTGGACCGCTGGCTGGCGACTCGCCTGCCGGAGCTTTCGCGCACCCGCATCAAGGGGCTGATCGAGGACGGCCGGGTCGGCCTGGACGGCACGACCATATCCGACGCCTCCCTCAGGGTCAAACCCGGCCAGAGCTTCGTGGTGGAGGTACCCCCCGACGCCCCGGCCGAGCCCGAGGCCCAGGACATCGCCCTTACCGTGGTCTACGAGGACGACGACCTCATCGTCATCGACAAGCCGCCCGGCATGGTGGTCCACCCCGCCCCCGGCAATCCCGACGAGACCCTGGTCAATGCCCTGCTGGCCCATTGCGGCGATTCCCTGGCCGGCATCGGCGGCGTCCGGCGCCCCGGCATCGTGCATCGCATCGACAAGGACACCAGCGGCCTGCTGGTCGCCGCCAAGACCGATGCCGCCCATCGGGGGCTGGCGGCCCAGTTCGCCGAGCACACCCTGGAGCGGGCTTACTGGGCTCTGGTCTGGGGCACGCCGTCGCCCCGCCAGGGCGAGATCGAGGGCAATATCGGCCGCAACCCCAAAGACCGCAAGAAGATGGCGGTGGTCAAAAACGGCGGCAAACCCGCCCTGACCCGCTACCGGGTGCTGAAGAGCTTTGCCGGCGGCGCCGTCAGTCTGGTGGAATGCCGTCTGGCCACCGGCCGCACCCACCAGATCCGCGTCCATATGACCGCCCTGGGTCACCCCCTGATCGGCGACCCCGTCTATGGGCGCATTCGCAGTAGCAAGCGGACCACCCTACCACCCGAGGCGCGAGAAGCCCTGTGCGGCTTTCCCCGCCAGGCCCTCCACGCCTACCTACTTGGTTTTTCGCATCCTACTAAAGGATACGACGTCCGATTCGAAAGCGGTATGCCGCTGGATATCAATGCATTGATCCAGATTTTAGAGGTTCTATAAAAAACTCCTATACTTGAGTTCCGAGCTATGACATTATCATCCCATCAGCCGGTGCACGGCGGATCCCCCTTGACGGGTTGGTCCGAAAACGAGGGAAAACCCTCCGCGCCGTAAGAGGAGATGAGACATGACGGCAATCGCTTCCAGTCTGTCGCTCGCGCCCGAAGGCAATCTGACGCGCTATCTGCAGGATATCCGTAAGTTCCCCATGCTGCCGCTCGAGGAGGAATACCTCCTGGCCAAGCGCTTCCGCGAGCACGGCGACCTGTCCTCGGCCAACCGGCTGGTGACCAGCCATCTGCGGCTGGTGGCCAAGATCGCCATGGGCTATCGCGGTTACGGCCTGCCGCTCGGCGAGCTGATCAGCGAAGGCAATGTCGGCATGATGCAGGCGGTGCGCCGCTTCGACCCCGAACGGGGTTTCCGGCTGGCCACCTACGCCATGTGGTGGATCCGCGCCGCCATCCAGGAATACATCCTGCATTCCTGGTCGCTGGTGAAGATGGGCACCACCGCTGCCCAGAAGAAGTTGTTCTTCAACCTGCGCAAGCTCAAGGGCCAGATGCAGGCCATCGAGGAAGGCGACATGTCCGCCGAGAACGTGGCCAAGATCGCCACCAAGCTGGACGTCACCGAGGACGAGGTGATCACCATGAACCGGCGGCTGTCCAGCCCCGACCACTCGCTGAACGCGCCGGTGCGCGCCGAGGGCGAGGGGGAATGGCAGGATTGGCTGGTGGACGACCACGAGGACCAGGAGACCGAACTGGGCGAGCGCGAGGAGCTGGGCCAGCGCCGGCAGATGCTGACCAGCGCCCTGGCCGCCCTCAACGACCGCGAGCGGGCCATCCTGATCCAGCGCCGCCTGACCGAGGACCCGGCCACCCTGGAGGACCTCTCGCAGCGCTACGGCATCTCGCGGGAAAGAGTGCGCCAGATCGAGGTGCGGGCCTTCGAGAAGCTGCAGAAATCGGTGAAGACCGCCTCGGTCCAGGTGGAAGCCCAAAACCGGGCATGAGGGATTGAGAGACGACAAAAAAACCCCCGGCCGATGGTCGGGGGTTTTTTCCTGTGCGGAAACGCCGCCTCAGCCCTTCTTGGAGACCTCGTCGCCCCAATCCTCGATCAGCTTCTTCTGCGCCGCCTTGAGGTTGTTGACCCGCCGCTGGCTGCTGGCCGCCAGATAGCTGGCCACCATGGGCGGCATGCCGGCATAGATGCCCCAGCCGATGGCCGAGCAGCCGTAGGCGGTCATCAGCATGATGGGGTCGGTCAGCATGCGGAAGGCCTCGTCCAGGGTATGGACGCCGAACCACAGGCTGAACAGATAGGGAAATACGCCGGCGAAATTGAGGCCGCCCACACACAGGAAGGCATACTTGTTGGGCCCCTTCTCGCTGGCCCACGACGCCAGGGTCGGCAGCATGCCGAAGCCCACCAGCACCACGGTGGGCAGCGAAAACGGCACCAGGGCGGCCAGAACCATCAGGACCACGCCCTTGTTGATGCCGACCGCACCGCCGCTGCCGGCTTTCTTCGCCGCCGCCGTCGCCCGCGCCCGATCCACTGCCGATATTTTCTTCGCCATGGGCCGAAGCATGGCATCACCGACCGCCAATGGCAATGCGGCAGCACCCGAGGTCAGGCCGATCCGTTTAGAAAACCGCCGAGATCACCACGATGGAGGCGGTGATCATGGCGACGATGATACCGGTGACCGCCGCCGTCTGGCGCCCGATCTTGTCGGCCTCGGCGGCGCGCTCCTCGGTCTCGGTGATGATGTGCTTGATCTCTTCCTCGGCGGCGGCGTACTGGGCCTGGGCGAAGGCGAATTCCTGCTCGTCGCGCACCCGCTCCTCGGCGTTTTCCAGCAGGTTGTAGATTTCCACCACCGAGCCCTTGCGCACCAGACGGGGGACTTCCTTTTCCAGTTCCCGGCGCTTTTCACGGCCATGGAAGCCCTGGACGATGGGGGAGATCATCACGCCGACCCAGGCGGCCAGCCCCGGCAGGGATTCCGGCCCCAGGCGGTATTGCAGCACGGCGAACAGGTTGAGCGCCCCCATCATGGCGACGCTCTGGTTGGGGTCGCTCAGCGCCGTGAGGTTGCGGTCGATGTCCGAGCGCATGCGGGCGCCGAGAAAGGCGGCGATGTGACGGTCGACGGGAATCTGCTTGCCGTCGGTGCGCTTGGAGGCCGCGACGTTCAGAGCCGGCAGCAATTCCTTGACCTCGACCACGTATTCCTCGCCCAGTAGCGAGCTTTGACACGGCAGGGCATCGTTCAACTCGTACAGGCAGCGCTCCAACCCGTATCCCATGCCGGTCTGGGACAGATACGAGCGCAATTCCTTGAAATTGGATTCCATCAGCGAGTTGTCGGGCTGGTATTCACCGCGCATCTCGAACCACAGGCGCGGCACCTCGCGCAGGATGATCTCGGTCAGCAGCCTGGTATCGCCCCGGCTGGCCATCACCGCCGCCAGGGCCGAGCCGAAGCCGTCCGGCATGGCGTTGAAGCCCTTGTAGCGGATGGGGGCTGCCTGATCCAACAAGATGAGGACCTTGCACAGCATCAGGTCGGTGGAGCTTTTCTTGTCGGTGGTGGAGTTGAGCGCCATGCGCACCACCTCGGCCACCACGTTGGCCTTGTCCTTGTCCTCGACGGCGCGGCGCAGCCAAAGCTCCAGCTTGCCTTCGACCACCGGCGGAATGGCCTGATCCCAGTTCTTGGACATGGCCTGGGACAGTTCGCGGCCGTTGAAGTACTCCTTGCCCATGAAGGGGAAGCCGCGCGCCGCGCGCTTCTCGCCCCTGGGCTGCAGCGGCGACATGCGCCGGCCCGACAGCCACAGGTCCAGATCCTCGGCATCCCAGCGCTGCTCGCCGTCGTCGCACAGCAGGCCGCGCAGCAATTCGATGATCGGCAGCGGCAGACGCTCGTCGCCGATCAGCATGTTGTAGCTGCCCTGCTGGATCTTCATGCCCAAGATGACGTCGTCGCTAAGCCCCGCCACCGGATTGCGGCCGAGAATCAGGAAGGCGACGGTGACGCCCAGGGAGTAGAAATCCTCGGTATGATTGCCGCTTCCTCGGGCGATGGGGGTGCACATCCCCGATTCCACGGTCTCGAACAGCACGGGCTGATCGAAGGCCGGCGGGGCGCTGACGCAATCGCCGAAGGCCAGGCGTTCGCCGTTGCTGTCGGCGTAAAACAGGTTGGTCGGCCGGATAGAGCGGTGGGGAACGCCGCGCGAGTCCATTTCCTTCAGCGCGGCGGTCAACGGTTCGATCACCCGCTTGGTGATCTGGTACTCGTCGATACGCGGCACGTCGGAACGGGCGGAGGTCATCACCCGGTTGCCGGCCGGGCGCTCGTAGACAACGGTCATGCACTGGCGGCCGGCGGGCGGCCAGTTCATGGGCCCCCACTCGACCAGTTGCATCAGGCCCGGCGTCGACACGCCCTTCAGAGCCCGCATGGCGTTGACGCGGGGCGGCAGTTCCGGCTTGCAGATCAGGCCGAACAGGGCACGGCTGGGATCACGCTTGTCCTCGGCGACGAAGGCGTCGGCCGACGGCGTCGACAATTCGGGCAAAGGCTGGTTGGAACGGATAGTGTAGCGGTCGCGCAGGACCCCGGGTGGGCCGGTCTGCTTGACCACCTCCACCTTGACGTCATCGCCATCACCGTCCTCGGCCGGATCGATCTCGACCTCGGCCTCGTCGATTTCCGACATTTGCCCCTTCCATGGGCCGGCCCCGTTTGGGGCCGGACTGTTTCTCAGTCTAAAGGCGGAAAGGCCGTCCTACAATCAAGTCCCTGCGAAATTAAGTGGCGAAGGGATCGTGGACCAGAATGCTGTCCTCGCGCTCGGGGCTGGTGGACAGCAAGGCCACCGGCGCCTCGATCAGTTCCTCGATGCGGCGGATATACTTGATGGCGGTGGCCGGCAGGTCCTTCCACGAGCGCACGCCCCGGGTGCTTTCCGACCAGCCGGGGATCACCTCGTAGATGGGCTCCACCTCGGCCTGACCGGTCATGGAGGCCGGGAAGTGCGAGATCACCTTGCCGTCCAGCTTGTAGCCGGTGCAGATCTTCAACTCGGTGAAGCCGTCCAGCACGTCGAGCTTGGTCAGGGCGATGCCGGTGATACCGCCCACCTTGACCGCCTGGCGCACCATGACGGCATCGAACCAGCCGCAGCGGCGCGGACGGCCGGTGACGGTGCCGAATTCGTGGCCGCGCTCGCCGATGCTCTTGCCGATCTCGTCGAACAGCTCGGTGGGGAACGGCCCCTCGCCCACGCGGGTGGTGTAGGCCTTGCAGATGCCCAGGACGTAGCCCACCTGCCCCGGACCGACGCCGGAGCCGGTGCCGGCATTGCCCGACACGGTATTGGACGAGGTGACGTAGGGATAGGTACCGTGGTCCACGTCGAGCATGGCGCCCTGGGCGCCCTCGAACAGCACGCGCTTCCTGGTGTGGCGGACCTCGTCCAGATGCTGCCACACCACGTCGGCGAAGGGCAGGATCTTGGGCGCCACGTCCAGCAGCTTGGCCAGCAGTTCGGCGCCGTCCACCTCGGCGGCGCCCAGGCCGCGCAGCAAGGCGTTGTGGTGGCGCAGCAGGGTCTCGATCTTGGCTTCCAGCACCTTCTTGTCGGCCAGATCGCAGACGCGGATGGCGCGACGGCCCACCCGGTCCTCGTAGGCCGGGCCGATGCCGCGGCCGGTGGTGCCGATCTTGGCGGTGCCGCTGGCCTCTTCCCGCGCCTTATCCAGATGGGCGTGTAGCGGCAGGATCAGGCAGGCGTTCTCGGCGATCTTCAGCACGTCGGGAGTGACGTCGATTCCTTGCGCGCGGATGCGCTCGATCTCGGCCAGCAAGGCCCAGGGATCGATCACCACGCCGTTGCCGATGATGCTGAGCTTGCCGCGCACCACGCCCGAGGGCAGCAGCGACAGCTTGTAGGTCACGCCGTTGATGACCAGGGTATGACCCGCGTTATGACCGCCCTGAAAGCGCACCACCACGTCGGCGCGCTCAGACAGCCAATCGACGACCTTGCCCTTGCCCTCGTCGCCCCACTGGGCGCCGACCACAGCCACGTTCGCCATTACTCGTCCCCTAACCTAATTCCACGTCAACGATACCGTCGGAGTCGAGGCGATGCCCGCACCCCTGACGCTTTGCTTCCACCAGCGGATCGGCGGCGGGGTCCAGCCCCGAAACCGTCACCCAGCCCTGGGCACGGAACGCCTGGGCCCAGGCCCGGGGCGTTCCCGCCGGCACGAACAGCCGCTTGGCCTGGCGCGGCCCGGGAAGGGCGGCCAGGACCGAATCCATGAACAGCGTGGCGCCGGTGGCCGGCTCGCCGCCGCCCCCCTGATAGCGCCCGCCGCGCCCCAGCTCGGCGCCGATATTGCGGGCGAACAGGGTGAAGCTGAGGCCGGTATGATACTCGAAGCCGCGATTTTCCACCGGATCGACGGTCAGCGTCAGGGTCGGCAGATCGGCGGCAACCAGTTCCACCACCCGGGTTAGACGCTCACGCTCGGCGGCGGCGGCGGGCGGCAGATCGATGGCGGAAAGGCGCACCAGGGCACGTTCGGCCGGACCGGCGGCGGCGATCAGCGCCTGCAGCAGCGGTGCGGCCGGTCCACCGGTGGCGGCGACCATGGCGCTGTCCTTGTGGTCGAGGGCGGCGCGCAGGCGTTCGGCCGTCTCGCCGGCGATACCAAAGGCGGCGAAAATCGCAGGAACCAGGGTGGGCAAGGCCAGATCGGCGGAAACGCCGGGCACGCCCAGCTCGGCCAGGACCTCGGCGGTCATCACCAGAACCTCGGCGTCGGCGGCGGCGGCGTCCGAGCCGATCAGCTCGATGCCGGCCTGGCCGAACTGGCGCTCGGGACGCAGCTGGGTACCCTTTACCCGCAGCACCTGCCCGGCATAGGACAGGCGCAACGGCCGGGGCTGGCTCCCCAGGCGGGTGGCGGCGATACGGGCCACCTGCGGCGTCATGTCGGCGCGCAGCCCCATCATCTTCTGGCTCATGGGGTCCATGACCCGGAAGGTCTGGGACGAGGTCCCGCCGCCGGCACCGTCCAGCAGGCTTTCCTCGAATTCGATCAGCGGCGGCTTGACCCGGTCATAGCCCTGGCGGGCGAAGTGACTCATGAGGCTGTGGACGACGGAAGCTTCGAACTCCGCGTCGGGGGGCAGCATGTCGCGCAGGCCGGCGGGCAGCAGGGCCCGATTGGCGGACTCGGTCATCTGTGATGTCGCAACCTGGAACAAGGGAGGAGCGTCCGAGGGACACCCGCCCGGTTATCTGGCATCTGCCGATGTATCGCGTTTGGCCCCCAGGGGCAAACACAATTGCGGATGGCCTTGACGGATTCCTTTGCCGGGCAAGGAAAAGGAGCGGTGGCACCAGGGCCGCCGCTCCCCCTTATGCCTCGGACCCGAGGATCAGGCGAAGGTCAGGAACTTGGCCTGCACCACCTGCGGCAGAGCACGGACCTTCTCCAGCAGGTCGTTGGAGACCGGCTGATCCACCTGGGTCAGCAGGATGGCGTCGCCGCCCGCCTCGGACCGGCCGAGATGGAAGGTGGCGATATTGACGCCGTTGGCGCCCAGCAGGGTGCCCAGGGCGCCGATGAAGCCCGGCTTGTCCTGATTGGTGACGTAGAGCATGTTCTGGCCCAGCTCGGCCTCGATGGAGATGCCCTTGATCTCCACCACGCGGGCCTTGTCGCCGCCGAACAGGGTTCCGGCCACCGAGCGCTCGCGCTTGTCGGTGGTGACGGTCAGGCGGATCAGGGTGTGGTAGTCACCCTCGCTCTCGGTCTTGACCTCGGACACCTTGATGTTGCGCTCCTTGGCCACGACGGGAGCGTTGACCATGTTGACCGCCTCGTTCATGGGCTTCAACAGCCCCTCGAGGACCATGGCGGTCAGCGGCTTGGTGTTGAGCGACGCCACATGGCCGAGATACTCGATCTTGACGTCCTTGATGCCGGTCTCGGTCAACTGGCCGGCGAAGCTGCCGATCTGGTTGGCGAGAGTCATGTAGGGGCGCAGCTTGGGCGCGTCCTCGGCCGACACCGACGGGATGTTGAGCGCGTTGGTGACGGCGCCGGTCAGCAGGTAGTCGGCCATCTGCTCGGCCACCTGCAGGGCGACGTTCTCCTGCGCTTCCGAGGTGGAGGCGCCCAGATGCGGGGTGCAGACCACCTTCGGATTGCCGAACAGGGCATTTTCCTTGGCGGGCTCGGTCTTGAACACGTCCAGCGCGGCACCGGCCACCTGACCGGATTCCAGGGCCGCCAGCAGGTCTTCCTCGACCACCAGACCGCCACGGGCGCAATTGATGATGCGCACGCCCTTCTTCATCTTGGCCATGGCCTTGGCGTCGATGATGTTGCGGGTGGCGTCGGTCAGCGGCGTGTGGAGCGTGATGAAGTCGGCGCGGGGGAACAGCTCGTCCAGTTCCACCTTCTCGACGTTCAGTTCCTTGGCGCGTTCCACCGACAGGAAGGGATCATAGGCGATGACGCGCATGCGCAGTCCCTGCGCCCGGTCGGCGACGATGGCGCCGATATTGCCGCAGCCGACGATGCCCAGCACCTTGCCGGTCAGTTCGACGCCCATGAAGCGGTTCTTCTCCCACTTGCCGGCGTGGGTGCTGGCGTCGGCCTGCGGAATCTCGCGGGCCAGGGCGAACATCATGGCGATGGCGTGCTCGGCGGTGGTGATGGAATTGCCGAACGGGGTGTTCATCACCACGATGCCGCGCGCGGTGGCGGCGGGCACGTCCACGTTGTCGACGCCGATACCGGCGCGGCCGACAACCTTCAGGTTGGTGGCGGCGGCCAGGATCTCGGTGGTGACCTTGGTGTTGGAGCGGATGGCCAGACCGTCGTACTGGCCGATGATGGCCTTCAGCTCGTCGGGAGCGAGACCGGTCTTCACGTCGGCTTCAATGCCGCGATCCTTGAAGATCTGGACGGCGGCGGGGCTCAACTTGTCGCTGATGAGAACCTTGGGCATCTGGGCTTCCTCACATGGAGTTCGGGCGCCGCCTTTTTAAAAAAGCGGCGCCCGGTTCACGGTGTTTTTGGTTTAGGAGACCTTGGGCTCGAACTCGGCCTTGACCTGGGCGAAGGCCCAGTCCAGCCAGGGCAGAAGCTTTTCCACGTCACTGGTTTCCACCGTGGCGCCGCCCCAGACCCGCAGGCCGGCGGGAGCGTCACGATAGGCGCCGATGTCGTAGGCCACCCCTTCCTTGTCGAGCAGGGTGACGATCTTCTTGGCCGCCGCCGCCTGATCGTCAGGGGACAGCTTGGCGAAGAACGGCGCCTTGACGATCATGCAGATGGAGGTGCAGGAGCGCACCTTGGCATCGTCGGCCAGGTTGGCGGCCCAGGCGGACTTGTCCAGCCAGGACTGCACGGCCTTGAGGTTGGCTTCCGAGCGGGCGATCAGGGCCTTGAGGCCGCCGATGGACTCGGCCCACTTCAGGGCGTCGATCTGGTCTTCCACGGCGATCATGGAGGGCGTGTTGATGGTCTCGCCCTTGAAGATGCCTTCGATCAGCTTGCCGCCCTTGGTCATGCGGAAGATCTTGGGCAGCGGCCAGGACGGCTTGTAGGTCTCCAGCCGCTCGACGGCGCGGGGGCTGAGCACCAGCATGCCGTGCGCGCCTTCACCGCCCAGCACCTTCTGCCAGGACCAGGTGACCACGTCCAGCTTGTCCCAGGGCATGTCCATGGCGAACACCGCGCTGGTGGCGTCGCAAATGGTCAGGCCCTTGCGGTCCGACTTGATCCAGTCGCCGTTGGGGATGCGGACGCCGCCGGTGGTGCCGTTCCAGGTGAACACCACGTCGCGGTCGCAATCCACCTCGGCCAGATTGGGCAGGGTGCCGTAGGGCGCCTTGAACACTCGGGTGTCTTCGATCTTGAGCTGCTTGGTGATGTCGGTCACCCAGCCCTCGCCGAAGCTTTCCCAGGCCAGGGCGTCGATGCCCCGGGCACCGAGCAGCGACCACATGGCCATCTCGACGGCGCCGGTATCGGACGCGGGAACGATGCCGATACGGTAATCGGCGGGAATGCCCAGCACCGAACGGGTACGGTTGATCAGCTCTTCCAGCTTGGTCTTGCCGATCTTGGCGCGGTGCGACCGGCCGACAGGCGTGTCCTTGAGCGCGTCGACCGTCCAACCGGGTCGCTTGGCGCAGGGGCCGGAAGAGAAATTGGGATTGGCGGGCTTGGCAGCCGGCTTCGAAACTTCGGTCATAGGATGTAACCCTCCCTCGCAGAAGGGACGCGGCCCGTTGGGGGACCGTGGCCCGGGCGGAGTGTATGAGGGCGAAGGGGGATTCGCAATCAAGCATTTATCCGGCGCGCATATTCCTTGCCGGTGATGGCGCCCCACCCGCCGCCTTGTTATCCTGGCGGTGATGAATACTCCTTTCGACGCCGCCGCCGCACTCCGCGCCATGACCTCGACCGCGTCGGGGAACGGCACCTCGCCCATCCGCGACGCCTCGTTCGAGGCGGTGCGCCATCTGATAGGCGCCGCCTTGTCCAAGGGGCCGGAAGCGGTCATCGCGGCGGTGGGCGAGGCCCAGGCCTATGCCGAGGGGCTGTGGGCGTCGGTGCGCGCCACCCCGGCCTTCGCGCTGGGCACCAGACCCGCCGGCTGCTCCAAGGGCTGCGGCTGGTGCTGCCATCAGCGGGTGGGCGCCACGGTCACCGAGGTGCTCTACATCGCCCAAGCCCTGCGCGACCGCCCCGGCGCGGCGCCGCTGATCGAGCGACTGAGGGCCTGGAATTCCGGACGGCCCTGCGTCTTCCTGGAAGACAATGCCTGCTCCATCTACGATCTGCGGCCCATGAAGTGCCGGGGCGCCTATCAGGTGGACGTCCGCTGGTGCATGTCCACCTTCGCCAAGCTGGACGCGCCGCTGTTCGGCCCCGCCCCCAGCCCGGAATTCCAGCAGCAGCCCAAGGACGTGTTCGACGGCGCGGTATTCGGTCTGGCCCATCCCCTGCACATGGCCGGCCGCGACTGCCCCGGCGTCGATTTCGTCCCGGCGCTGAAAGCCGTCATCGACCGCCCCGACGCGGCACAGCGCTGGTGGCGGGGCGAGGCGGTCTTTCCCGCCGAAGTCCGCCTGCACGACTGGTTCCCGCCGGTGAAGAGGCTGGGAGGCGGCAAGGGCAAGAAGGCCAGGGGCCATGGGCGCTGAGCCCGTCTCCATCGATACCAGGGTAAGGGCCGAACAGGTCCGCGTGCTGGCCCGCAACCTGCCCTTCACCGCGTTGACCGGGACCGCCATCGCCCTGCTGGCCGCCCTGGGCGCCGCGCCGGTGGCGGGCGAGATGGTCTGGTGGTGGGCCGGGGCCTTCGTGGCGGTTGCGGCGCTCCGCCTGGTTATGGTGCGCTTCTACTGGAAGGTCGCCGACCGTGAC
Organism: Magnetospirillum sp. 15-1; assembly: GCF_900184795.1. NCBI lineage: Bacteria > Pseudomonadati > Pseudomonadota > Alphaproteobacteria > Rhodospirillales > Rhodospirillaceae > Magnetospirillum > Magnetospirillum sp. 15-1. Next base: position 134,362 of record NZ_FXXN01000021.1, read on the forward strand.
AGGCGCCCGGATTTCTGGGGGCCTTACATGGCCTTCAACCTGGCGCTGTCGGGCGGCATGTGGCTGATTTTCGGACTGGCCGCCTTTACCGCCCACGATTCCACCCACGCCCTGTTCATCGCCGTGATCCTGACCGGGCTGACGGCGGCGTCGCTGGCCAGTCTGTCCGCCTATTTCCCCGGCCAGATGGCCTTCGCCCTGCCGACCATTTCCGGCTTCATCATTCCCGTCGCCATGTCGGGCGAGCGGATGATGGAGATTCTGGCGGTGATGGCGGCGGTCTTCCTGGTGGTGGTGACCCTGTCGTGCCGCGCCGCCGAGCGGGTGCTGGCCCAGTCCATCCGTCTGCGCTTCGAGAACGAGCGGCTGATCGGGGATTTGCGTCGGGCCACCGCCGAAGCCGAAAGCGCCAACCGCGCCAAGTCGGACTTCCTGGCGGTGATGAGCCACGAGTTGCGCACCCCCATCGCCTCCATCCTGGGCTTCGTGCAGTTGGCCGTCATGGCCCCGACCCTGGCCCGCGCCAGGACGATGCTGCCCAAGGTGGGGCGGGCAGCCCGTCACCTGTTGGCCATCGTCGACGACATCCTGGACATCTCGCGCATCGAGGCGGGCAAATACGCCCTCGACCTCGCCCCCTTCGACCTGGACGAAGTTCTGGGCCATGTGGCGGATCTGACCCGCCCGCTGGCCGAGGACAAGGGAGTGGCGCTGTCCATCCAGCGGGCCGAGGGCTCGCCCGTCCATCTGGTGGGGGACGCCCTGCGGCTGGGGCAGATTCTCATCAATCTGGTGGGTAACGCCGTCAAGTTCACCAACCGGGGCACCATCCGCGTCAATATCCGCACCCTGCCCATCGACGACATCAGCCTGCTGCTGGAATGCGAGGTGGCGGATTCGGGGATCGGCATCCCCGCCGATCGGCTAGAAGCCATCTTCGAGCCCTTCACCCAGGGTAACGGCTCCACCACGCGGCGTTACGGCGGCACCGGGCTGGGGCTGTCGGTGTGCCGCACCCTGGTTGAAATGATGGGCGGCGAGATCACCGTGGAATCAAGGCCGGGCCAGGGCAGCGTCTTCCGCTTCTCGGCCCTGCTGGGCCTTGCCCCCGCCATGGCGGCCCTGGCGGAAACCGAAAGCGCCGAGGCCGTCCAGTCCCCGGATTTCAAGGCTCTGGCCGGGCGCCGCGTGCTGCTGGCCGAGGACAATCCGCAACTGGCCGAAATCTATTCCGAATTCCTCGGCATGAACGGCATCGAGGTCATCCGCGTGGACAACGGCACCCAGGTGGTGCCCCGGGCGCTGGACCCGGCTCAGCGGCCCGACCTGATCCTGATGGACATGGAAATGCCCCAGATGAGCGGCCTGGACGCCACGCGGGCCATCCGCGCCCATTTGAGCCGCGACGAGTTGCCCATCATCGGCCTGACCGCCCACGGCTTCGCCTCGGCCCGCGAGTTGTGCATCGCCGCCGGCATGAACGACCAACTGGTCAAGCCGGTGGATTTTCAGCTGCTGACCCGCTCCATCATCCGCACCCTGGGCGCGCCTCCAGCGGATGCCCATGGTTGAGGGGACCGTGGCCGCTCCCTAAGCCGGGCGCCGTCTCGATGGCGCGCACCAGATAGGCCCTCGCCCGCTCCACCGCCTGGCCCAAGTCCATGCCCTGGGCCAGCCCGGCGGCGATGGCGGACGCCAGGGTGCAGCCGGTGCCGTGGGTCGAGCGGGTGGCGATACGCCGCCCCACATAACGGCGGAGGCCACCGCCGGCCTCGGCCAGCACGTCCACCAGATCATCCCCCTCCAGATGCCCGCCCTTGAGCAGCACCGCCCGGGGCCCCAGGGCCAGCAGATCGAGGGCGGCCCGCTCCATGTCGGCCACGCCTCCGATGGAACGGCCCAGCAGAACCTCGGCCTCGGGAATGTTGGGGGTCAGCAGACGGGCACGCGGCACCAGCCGCTTGATCAGCGCCCCGGCGGCGCTGCCCTCCAGCAAGGCGGCACCACCCTTGGCGACCATCACCGGATCGAGCACCAGCGGCACAAGGGGGGCCAGCGCCGCCAGGGCATCAGCCACCGCCCCGACGATGGCGGCCGAGGCCAGCATGCCGGTCTTGATGCAATCGGCGCCGATATCGCTTAGCACCGCCTCCATCTGTGCCCGCACGAAATCGGGCGGCACCTCGTGGATACCGGTCACCCCATGGGTGTTCTGGGCGGTCAGTGCCGTCACCGCCGTGGCGGCGAAGCCCCCCAGGCAGGTCACAGCCTTGATGTCGGCCTGGATGCCGGCGCCACCGCCCGAATCCGACCCGGCGACGATCAGAACCCTTCCTCGCATGGCGGCACTCCATTTCAACCGAGAGATTTAATGCTTTTGACACATTTTTAATGGGGGCATCCATACACTGCATCTGGGTGACATTTTGTAGCCACAGGCAAAATCGGGTGTTCACCCTCTTGTGCGGCGCAATATGGGTGCGTATATTCGCCTATACGAAAGCATCGTTACACATCCCACGAGGCACGTCATGCAGTACAGATGGGAAGAAATCGATCAGCTTGCCGAGATTCTCGAGGCGGAAGTCGCCGGCCATCCGGTGGACACCGACCGCGCCCGTGAATTGGCCGAACGCCTGACCCGGCTGTGCCCGGACATCGCCAAGACCATGAGCCGGGTGGTGGAACGCTTCGGCTCCGAAGCCGCGACGGCCGCGGCCTAGGACCTACGGATCGGCAAGGGGGCAGAAGCCCCCTTTTCTGTATCCTCAGCCCGCCGCCTGGCGGATGGTTTCCACGATGCCGTCGACGGTGGCCTCGACCAGGGCCTCGTCCTCACCCTCGGCCATCACCCGGATCAACGGCTCGGTCCCCGACTTGCGGATCAGCAGACGGCCCTTGCCGTCCAATCTGGCCTCGGCCTCCCTGATGACCGCGGCGACCGCCGGGGCGGCCAGCACATCGGCCACCGAGCCCTTGGCGACCCGCACATTCTTCAGCACCTGGGGCAGCGGCATGAACAGGCGCAGCATCTCGCTGGCCGGCTTGCCCGACTGGACCAGCGCCGCCAGCACCTGCAGCCCCGCCACCAGACCGTCGCCGGTGGTGGAATGGTCGGACAGGATAATATGGCCCGACTGTTCGCCGCCGACGTTGAAGCCTTCGCGGCGCATGTGCTCCAGCACGTAGCGATCGCCCACCGCCGTGCGGATGGTCTTCAGTCCCCGCTGGCTCAGGAAGCGCTCCAGCCCCAGATTGGACATCACCGTGGCGACGATGCCGCCGCCCCTCAGTTGGCCCGAGCGGTGCCACAGATCGCCGATCAGCGCCATCAGCTGGTCGCCGTCGATCATATGGCCCTGCTCGTCGCACAGCACCACCCGGTCGGCGTCACCGTCCAGCGCGATGCCCAGATGGGCGCCATGGGCCACCACCTGCTCGCGCATGGTCTCGGTGTGCAGCGAGCCGCAGCCCTTGTTGATGTTGAAGCCGTCGGGATTGACCGCCACCGGGATCACCTCGGCGCCCAATTCCCACAGCACGGTGGGAGCCACCTTGTAGGCGGCGCCGTTGGCGCAATCGACCACGATCTTCAGGCCGTCCAGCCGCAGGCCGCGCGGGAAGGTATACTTGGCGTATTCGATGTAGCGGCCCACCGCGTCGTCCAGACGCTTGGCGCGGCCCAGATGATCGGACCCGACGCGACAGGATTCCAGGCCATTGAACATGGAGGCCTCGATGGTCAGCTCGTCCTCGTCGGAGAGCTTGAAGCCGTCGGGGCCGAACAGCTTGATACCGTTGTCCTGATAGGGATTGTGCGACGCCGAGATCATCACCCCCAGATCGGCGCGCATGGACCGCGTCAGCATGGCCACGGCCGGAGTGGGCAGCGGCCCCAGCAGCACCACGTCCATGCCCACCGAAATGAAACCCGCCGTCAGCGCCGGTTCCAGCAGATAGCCCGACAGGCGGGTATCCTTGCCGATCACCACCACATGGCGGTGGTCGCCGCGGGTAAAGTGCTTTCCCGCCGCCATACCCAGCTTCATGGCCGTCTCGGCGGTCATGGGGTCGGTATTGGCGGTGCCCCTGATCCCGTCGGTGCCGAACAGCTTGCGCGTCATCCCGTTGCCTATCCCTTTGCCCGAAAGAGGGATTGGATAGCAGGACGACGCGGGAAGGGGAAGGGGAAAGGGGGATGGGGTCCCCTCTCCCCTTGATGCTCCTTTGTATGAAGCGTCAAAGGAGTTCGGACCGTCAGGCTCCGGGCTTGGCCAGTTGGAGAACGCCGCCCGTCGCGGCCTCGATGGCGCCCCAAAGGACGCCGACGATGGCGTTCCAGGCCTTTTCGATCTGGATGCGGATCAATCCCACAAGAGTCCTCAGGAAGCTGGTGGCCATATCCTCCAGCCCATCCAGGAAATGCGGCAGATCGGAATCGTCGATCAGCTTCGACGCGTAGTAGGTGCCGATCATGGACGCCTGCTTGGCCATGGCCCGCAACTTGGCCTCGGCATAGCCCCCCATTTTGGTGATGTCGCCCGATACCGCCGCGTTGGCGGCCGCGATCACATCGGAGAAAATCTTACCCGGATCAATGGTACTCATCGCAGCCTCCTACCGTTTCAGCGCCATTTCATAGGTCAAGGCGTCGATCATGAATGCCTCCACCACTCCCTGGGTCAGGGTCACTTTGGCGCGGGTCAATTTGCCGGCTTTGTCCTCGTCCCTCAGATACGTGATCTGCTTCAAGGTATCTTCCATCGCACCGATGCTGGGCGCCGCGGAGTTCTTTGCGATTTCCGCCACCCTCTTGTCCACCTGACTGCCGCCAAGCCAATCGAGAAGGATTGGCTGCGGCATCGGCCGAGCCTTCAGCCCGGTGACCAACGCCATCACTTGGCCGGCACCATCGTCGTAGAAGCCCTTTCGCGAGTCGTAGGTCGCCGCGTCATTGAACGAGACAAAATATATGGACAGCTTTTCATTGATCGCGTTGAGCTTCCCGACGACACCCTCGTCGTAGTCTGGCGCCAACCTGACCGCGCAGGCGGACAGCATAAAGGACACCACAATCATAACAAGAATTATAGGCGCAGGCCGCGCCACTTTCCGATCTTGTTGCATGACTCCCTCCTCAGCTCAGGGTCTGGGCGATACCAAGATCAAAAACCGAATTTTTGCTGATGTGCGCCCATCACGCACCACGTCACCCTAGCGAATCAAAGAATGATTTTCCACGTTTTTATTCTCTCATCAGAAGCGCAAAATACTATAACTACTATCAAAAATCATAATTGATCACGAACAGTAACAATCAAGAGAATTGATACACTCTCATACACAGCCGCGACAAAGCCGACATACGGGCGTTACCGCCCGGGCCTAGCCTGCGCCGGTCAGTTATGGACCGAGAGGGAATGATGAAGTGTCTCGACAGCGCGCTGCGCCGCTACGCCACCCCCGGCACCGCCGTCCTGTCCGTTGCGGTCGGCGTCACCGGGGTGATCCTGTTCTTCCGCCTGACCAAGGGGGCGGTGGAAGCCATTCATGAATGGCTGGGCATGGCTTTCGCCGCCCTGGCGATCCTGCACGTGATCCGCCATCGCGGCTCTTTCGCCCAGATGCTGCGCCAGCCCTCGCTCCATATCCTGGCGGGCGCCATCGCCATGGGCGTCGCGGCGTTCATCGCCCTGGCCCCGCCCAGGCCGCCGGGCAATCCGCTGATCCGGCTGGCGCGGGCCATGGAGCGGGCACCCATTTTCCAGCTGGCCCCAGCCATCGGCAGCAATACGAACGCCGTCCTGGCCCGCCTGCGGCAGGCCGGCATCAGCGCCGAGCCCGGCGACACGCTCGCCGTCCTGGCGTCGTTCCATCACAGGCAGCCGGGTGAGCTGTTCTCCACCATCCTGCCGCCTCTGCCGCCGCAATTGCCGAGGGATTAGGCTCCCACCCGCATGGCCTGCCAGATGGCGAGAGCCTGCGCCGTCTCGGCGACGTCGTGGACGCGCAGCACCTGATATCCGGCATCCAGTCCGGCCAGATTGGCCGCCAGGGTGCCGGGCAGGCGGTCGCGGGCCGCCTCGCCCTTGCTGAGCCGGGCGACGAAGCTCTTGCGGCTGACGCCCAGCAGCAGCGGCAGGCCCAGCCCGTGCAGCAGGGCAAGCGAGCCCATGACCTGGGCGCAGTGCTCCGGCGTCTTGCCGAAGCCGATGCCGGGGTCGAGGCAGATCCTGTCGCGGGCGATACCGGCCGCCTCGCACTCGTTCACCCGTTCGGCCAGATGGTCGAAGACGTCCAACGGGGCGCAGGCGTAGACCGGCGCCGCCTGCATGGTGCGGGGGTCGTCGCCCTGCATGTGCATCAGGCAGAGATCGGCGCCGCTCCGGGCCGCCACCTTGAGGGAATCCGGATCGCCCAGCAGGGCGGTGACGTCATTGATGATCCTGGCCCCCGCCTCCACCGCCGCCGCCATCACGCGGGCATGGCGGGTATCGATGGAAACGCAGAGGCCCCGTTCGGCCAGGGCGTGTACCACGGGACGGACGCGGCGTGTCTCTTCCTCGGGGCTGACCGGATCGGCGCCGGGGCGGGTGGATTCGCCGCCCACGTCGATGATCTCGGCTCCCGCCTCGGCCAAGGCGAGGCCGCGCGCCACGGCGGCCTCGGTCTCGAACGCCTCGCCGCCATCGGAAAAGCTGTCGGGCGTCACGTTGACGATGCCCATGATGCGCGGCCGGTCCATGTCCAGACCGCCCCACGGCTTGCGCTTCGCCCCCATGCGATGGACGGTCTCGGCCACCAGACGGGCCAAGGCGGGGTCCTCGCCTTCGGCCCAGTCCACCACCTCGGCGAAGGAGGCGACGGCCAGATCGGCCCCGCCCGCCGCCCGGCGGGTAACCACGCCCAGGGCGGTGAAGGCGGCCCAGCCGTCGGCCAGGGGCCAGCCATTGCCGGCGATCACCGCGGCGGCGGCCTGTTCACCCCACACCAGACCGGCGGGCAGCAGATGAAGACCGCCCCCCGAGACATCGAAGCCCCGCGGGAGAGCGGGGCTTCGGGTAAAGGCGGAGGAGATGGAAGCCTCAGGCACCGGGCTGGGGCTCCGGGTCGTAGCCGGGACGGCTGCCGGGACCCGAGCTGGGCACCGACGAGCGGCGCGGCGGCTCCTTGGGGCGGTAGTCGCCGTTGTCGCCGCGGCTGATGGCCTCGCCACGGATCAGGGCGTCGATCTCGTCCTTGGACAGGGTCTCGTATTCCAGCAGGCCCTTGGCGATGATCTCCAGCTCGGCGCGATACTTGGCCAGGATGTCGCGGGCGGTGTTCTCGCCCTCCTCGACGAAGCGGCGCACCTCGGAATCGATCAGGCTGGCGGTGGCTTCCGACACGTTCTTGTGCTGGGTCACCGAATGGCCGAGGAAGATTTCCTCCTGATTGTCGTTGTAGCGCAGCGGCCCCAGCTTCTCGGAGAAGCCGTACTCGGTCACCAGCTTGCGCGACAGGTCGGTGGCGCGCTGGATGTCGTTGGACGCGCCGGTGGTCACCGCGTCCAGGCCGAAGATCATCTCCTCCGCCACGCGGCCGCCGAAGAACGAGGCGATCATCGACTTGATCTGGCGTAGCGACAGGGAATAGCGGTCGCGCTCGGGCAGGGACATGGTCAGGCCCAGGGCACGGCCACGCGGAATGATGGTCACCTTGTGCAACGGCTCGTGCGCCGGCACGTGCATCATCACCAGGGCATGTCCGGCCTCGTGATAGGCGGTGAGCTTCTTCTCGTCCTCGCTCATCACCATGGAGCGGCGCTCGGCGCCCATCATGACCTTGTCCTTGGCGGACTCGAAGTCGGACATGGTCACCACGCGTTTGCCGGCGCGCGCCGCCAACAAGGCCGCTTCGTTGACCAGATTGGCGAGATCGGCGCCGGAGAAACCGGGCGTGCCGCGCGCGATGATGCGGGCATCCACGTCGGGAGCCAGCGGCACCTTGCGCATATGGACCTTGATGATCTTCTCGCGGCCCAGGATGTCGGGATTGGGCACCACCACCTGGCGGTCGAAGCGGCCGGGACGCAGCAAGGCCGGGTCGAGCACGTCGGGACGGTTGGTGGCGGCGATCAGGATGACGCCCTCGTTGGACTCGAAGCCGTCCATCTCCACCAGCAACTGGTTCAGCGTCTGCTCGCGCTCGTCGTTGCCGCCGCCCAGGCCGGCACCGCGATGGCGGCCGACCGCGTCGATCTCGTCGATGAAGATAATGCACGGAGCGTTCTTCTTGCCCTGCTCGAACATATCGCGGACACGCGACGCGCCGACGCCGACGAACATCTCGACGAAGTCGGAGCCCGAGATGGTGAAGAACGGCACGTTGGCCTCACCGGCGATGGCGCGGGCCAGCAGGGTCTTACCCGTACCGGGCGGGCCGACCAGCAGGCAGCCCTTGGGAATCTTGCCGCCCAGACGCTGGAACTTCTGCGGGTCCTTGAGGAACTCGACGATTTCCTCGAGCTCCTGCTTGGCCTCGTCGATGCCCGCCACGTCCTCGAAGGTGACGCGGCCGGTCTTTTCGGTCAGCAGGCGGGCGCGGGACTTGCCGAAGCCCATGGCCTTGCCGCCACCGCCCTGCATCTGGCGCATGAAGAACACCCAGACGCCGATCAGCAGCAGCATGGGGAACCACGACACCAGCACGCTCCACAGGGTGGGAGCGTCGTCGGAGGGCGGCACCGCCGTGATGCGCACATTGTGATTGCGCAGCTTGTCGACGACGTTGACGTCCTGCGGCATGTAGGTGGTGAAGGGCCGTCCGTCGGTGAAGTGGCCGTTGACCACGCTGCCCTGGATGGTCACGTCGGCGATGGCGCCGCGATCCACGTCGGACAGGAATTCGGAATAGGAAGTCTGGCCCGGACCGCGCGGCGGCGAGGACGCCTGGAACAGATTGAAGAGCATCACCAGCAGCACGGCGATGATGACCCACAACGCCAGGTTCTTGCTGAAATTCAAGGTCGCGTCCTTCCCGTCTAGTGCTCTGCCGGTACGTGTCGTCTACAGATAATGCCGATTCCCGCCGGCACAAGCGGAAACGGTCAGAACGTGGGTCGGCGCGGCGCGTAAACCGACCAGTACCCGAGCGGCACCTTCCCGGTTATAGCCGAGGTGCGGCGCCGCGAGAATACCCCGCTCATCGTAAAGGCCGGGTAAAGTGGGGATTACGCAGGCGGGAACCGGCTCGGGCCGTGTTCGCCCCATGGAAGCCGCCACCTTGCGCCGTCCCTCCGGCCCCAAAGCCCCCAGGCGCAGCCCCGGCGGCGCATCCGGCGCCACCACCGCCTCGAAGCGCCCGTCCCAGCGGATACGGGCCCCCGGCGACAATTCCAGCGGCGGTTCCATCCGGGCCGGCTCGCGACACACCACCACCCAATCGCCCAGCGGCACGACCCAGCAGCCGGCCAGGGTCCGCGCCGCATCCAGGCCGCCGATCAGCGAGGCATGAAGGCGTTCCAGCCGCTCCAGGCGCGGCGTATAGGCCTCGCCGCCCACCGCCAGCAGCAGGCGGGCCAGCAGGCGCAACCCCACCTCGTCGGGCAGAGCGGCCAGGGCGGCGGGGCGGCGCAGACGGGCATAACCGGCCGGGTCCAGGTCCACATGGCTGGCCGCCGCCTCGGCCACCATGGCATCGATGGCCGCCTGGGCACGGCTCAGCCGCCCGGCGGTGGCGGCAAGGCGTTCCGCCGTCAGCCCCTCGGCGGCCAGGTCGCCGGCCAGCCGGCGCAGCCGCACCCGGGCGAAAGCATCGCTGCGGTTGGAGGGATCGTCGATCCACTCCTGGCCCCGCAGGCGCAAGGTGGTCTCCAGCCGGGCGCGGGGCACCGGCAACAGCGGGCGCAGCAGCCGACCCCAGGGTGTCGGGCGCTCCGCCGCCATGGCCGACAGGCCCCCGAGCCCCGAACCGCGCCCCAGGCGCAGCAGCAGCGTCTCCGCCTGATCGTCCCGGTGATGGGCCAGCAGCAGATGCAGGATGCCCCGGGCGGCGCAGGCCTCGCCCAGCAGGCGGTAGCGGGCGGCGCGGGCCGCCGCCTGGATGTCGGAGCCGGGCTTCGCCTCCTCCCAGGCCAGGACACGGTGGGCGATACCGGCCGCCGCCAGCCACGCCCCCACCCGTTCGGCTTCGGCGGAGGAATCCGCACGCAGGCGGTGGTCCACGGTCAGGGCCAGCACCTCCCCGCCCCTTTCCCGCGCCCACTGGGCGGCCAGCAGGGCCAAAGCCAGGGAATCGGCGCCGCCCGACACCGCCACACTCAGGCGGGGGGCGGCCTCGAATGGCCCCAGGGGCGCCATCAGACGGGAAAAATCGTCACCGGTCACCGGAGCGCGGGCACTCCGCCCGCTCTCCGATGAATCGGTCACTTGCAGCCCAGGCGCTGCTTGTCGCCGGTGGCGGCCCGCTTGATGCGGTCGGCCATGCCGGGATGCTCGGCGAACAGCAGGGCATAGGTGCGGCAGGCCTGATCCTTCATCTGAAGCTGGCCGAACGAAGCGCCCAGCTTGTAGAGCATGTCGGGGGCCTTGGTATGGGTCGGGTACTTCTTGTAGGCCTCGCCGAACAGCTTGGCCGAGGCGGCGAAGTCCTTGCGCTGCGAGAAGGCGATATCGCCCAGCCAATACTGGGCGTTGCCGGCTAGCTGATGGTTGGGATGGGCCTTGAGGAAGGCCTGGAAGCCCTGCTCCGCCCCGTCGTAATCACCCTTCTGGGCCAGGGCGTAGGCTTCCTCATAGGCGGTCTGCGGGTCCTTGGGCGCGGCCTTGGCGGCCTGTTGCTGGGCCTGGGCCTCGCCTTTCTTCAGGTCCTTGGCCGGCATGGACCCCAGGTTCTGGGGACCGGGGGCCGGACCGTCGTTATCGGCGGAATTGGCGCCGGCATGCACGCCCTTGGGCGGAATCAAGACCGGTGCGCCGCTGGGCGTGGTGGCGGGGGCCGAGGGGGCGGGCATGCTCATGCCCTGTTGCTGCGCGGACGAGCCCTGGCCGCCCTTGCCACCTTCGATATCCTTGAATCGCAGGTCGATGTCGGCCTGCATGCGCTCCAACTGCTTGGCCAATTGCGAGGCCTTGAAATTGGCCTCCTCGATCTTGCCGGTCAGGAAGCGGTTGGCGTCCTCCAACTCGTTGATGCGGTCCTCCAGGCGCGACGCCATGGAGCCCGCCACGCTGCCGTCGTTGGAGCGCACCACCGTGGTGCCCCCCCGCGCCGATTGCTGCTGCAGGGTCATCAGGTCGCGCTCCAGCCGCTCGATGCGGTCGTAAAGCGCGCGGGTGTCGCTCTGCGCCGAGGCGGGAGACACCAGGGCTGCGCCGACCAGCAGGGCCGACAAGGCGGTGGATAGGAGGAAACGGCGCACGACCAACCTCATCTTCGAAACGGATGCGGAAGAATGACTATTGAACGCGAACAAGGCAAGAGCAAGGCGGCGGAGTACCCCGATGGAAAGGAGCTAAAAAAGAATAAGGCGCCTGCCCTCGCCGAAGCGAGGGGCAGGCGCCCCATTCTTTTCGTCCGTAAACGGCCTGATTAGTTCAGGACGGTCACGCCACGACGGTTCTGCGACCAAGCGGCCTCGTTCGAGCCCAGAGCGACGGGGCGCTCCTTGCCGTAGGAGACGGTCTTGACGCGAGCGGCGGCGACGCCGGCGGCCTTCAGGTACTCGGCCACCGAGTTGGCACGACGCTCACCCAGAGCCAAGTTGTACTCGCGGGTGCCGCGCTCGTCGGCATGACCTTCGATGGTCAGCGAGTAGTTCGGGTAGGCCTTCAGCCAAGCAGCCTGCTTGTCCAGGGTGGCCTTGGCATCAGCGCGCAGGTTGGACTTGTCGAAGTCGAAGAAGACGCGGTCACCGACATTGGCGACGAAATCTTCCTTCGAACCCTTCACGATGCCCGAGCTGGCGACGGCCGGCGAAGTCTGGCCGGCGCCGCCCTTGGCACCGGTATCGGACGGAGCGGATTCGCAAGCAGCCAGCAGAGCGGCGGCGGCAACGATGGTCAGGAAACGCAGTTTCATATTTGAGGACTCCCCCTCAATGCGACGCGGGAATGGATATTAAGATCGGACCTTAGAGATTACGTGCCGTCCAATCAAGGACGACACGCCCCACCAGTGACACCGTTAGCGATGGGACCCGATGTCACCGGATTAAATCCTAATCGGCGCGGACTATACAAACATAATTCTAGGGAATCAAGGGGGACCACGCAGGATCGGAGCCGTCGATCGGTGTCAAAAGCACTCTTTCATTAACACCGGTCAGGTCGATGGTGTACAGGCGCACCACCTGCCCCCGCCCGCGCTCGTCCGAGGGAGACTCCCGGAAAAAGGACAGAACCCGGCCATTGGGAGCCCAGGTGGGGCCTTCCACCAGGAACCCCTCGGCCAGCAGGCGCTCGCCCGAACCATCGGTACGCATGACACCTATGAAGAATTGCCCGCCCTTCTGCTTGGTGAAGGCGATGAGATCGCCGCGCGGGCTCCACACCGGAGTGGCGTAGCGGCCGTCACCGAAGCTGATGCGCTGCGGATTGGAGCCATCGGCCCCCATGACGTAGATCTGCTGCCCGCCGCTGCGATCAGACTCGAAGGTGATCTGCTGTCCATCGGGGGAATAGCTGGGTGCCGTGTCGATCGCCGGGTTGAAGGTCAGTTGCCTCTTCTGCCGGGTCAGCAGGTTCATCTCGTAAAGTTCAGTATTGCCGCTCTCGGCCATGCTGAAGATGACCTTGTTGCCATCGGGCGAAAAGCGCGGCGCGAAGGTCATGCCGGGAAAATTGCCCAGCGACTCCCGCCGGCCGGTATCCAGGTTGAAGATGTAGACCCGGGGCACGCCCTTGAAATACGAGAGATAGGTGATCTCGCGGGCGCTGGGCGAAAAGCGCGGCGTCAGCACCAGCTCAGAACCATCGGTGAGGAAACGGTGATTCTCGCCGTCCTGGTCCATGATGGACAGGCGCTTCTTGCGGTCGTTCTTGGGACCGGATTCCGCGATATAGACGATCTGGGTATCGAAGTAGCCATCTTCGCCGGTCACCCGCTTGTAGATGGCGTCAGCCACCTTATGGGACAGGCGGCGCCAGTCCTGGGGCGAGGCCGACAGGGTCCAGCCGGTCATGTAGGCTTCGTTGAACACGTCCCACAGGCGGAACTCCACGCGGACACGGCCGTCGGCGCTGGTTTCCACCTTGCCGCTGACCAGACCCTCGGCGTTGATGGCCTTCCAGTCGGGAAAGCGCGGACCGGCCTGCAGCGAGGCCACCGTCTGGATGAACGCCTTGGGGTCGATGGGCTTGAACAGACCCGACCGCTCAAGGTCGGCCGACACCACCCGGGCGATGTCGGCGCCGATGCGCCCGTCCTGGGGCGAACCGCCGGCGAAGTCCGGAATGGCGATGGGCAGCGGCTTCATCTGGCCACGGGTGATATCGATGCGCACCTCGGCGCCGGCGGGCAGAGCCGCCACGACCCCGAGGACGACGAAGGCGGCCAGGGCCGCGAGCGAGCGAATGCGTGACATGAGGATCATCTTCCTGCCGCGAACTTGGGGTTGAAGGCCAAAGTGAAATCCCTGAACTGATCGTACTTGTCCGCCGGAATGGGCAGCGGACTGGCGGCGCGCACGGCGCGCCGGGCGCTGTCGGCGGCGGCCTGGTAATAGGGGTTCATCATCATCGCCGGATTCAGCTCGACCTCGGCCGCCGTCACGGTGCCGTCGGGCAGCACCGAGACCTTGATCATCACCACCAGCTTGTCGGCGTCCTTGGCCCCGGCCGGCACGTTCCAGAACCGCTCGATATGGGCGCGGATACGGTCGCGCTCGGTCATGGAGACCGGCTCGTTGGGATTGTGCGACGCCGAGCCGCGCACCGCCTGCGGCGCGGTCTGGGTGGCGGTCTTGTTCTCCGGCACCGAGGGCTTCAGCTTCTCGGTGGACTTGAGCAGCTTGTCCAGTTCGTCCTTGGGCGTCGGCTTCTTCTTGTCCACCGACTTCAGGAGCGAATCCAGTTCGTCCTTGACGTCCTTCTGCTTCTTGGGCGGCTCCGGGCGCGGCTCGGGCTTGGGCGGCGGCGGCGGCTCCGGCTTGGGGGGCTCGGGCTTGGGTTCCGGCTTGGGAATGGGCGAAGGCTCCGGCTCCGGCTTGGGAGGCGGCGGGGCGGGCGGCKTGGGAGCCGGCGGCGGCGGAGGCGGAGGAGGCTTGGGAGGCTCGGGCTTGGGCGGCTCGGGCTTCGGTGGTTCCGGCTTGGGCGGCTCGGGCTCGGCCTTCTGCGGCTCGGGCTGCGGCTTGTTGTCCTGCAGCGGCGGCGGGTTGGTCTTGGCCCCGATAGGAACGATATCGACGACGATGGGCGCCTCTTCCATGGGAATCTCGCGCCAGAACTGCGGCAGGCCGAACACCGCCAGCAGGAACAACGCCAGATGCAGAAGACCGGAGAAGACGTAGCTTTCGCGCCGCAATTCCATGATCCGAGCCTAGCGCCCCCCCTTCTTGGCCGGCTTGGCCGGCTCGGACGAGCCCTTGACCTCGGTGACCAGGGCGACCTTGGGGAAACCGGCGGCGGCCAGGGTGCCCATGACCTCCATCACGCGGCCGTAATCGATGCCCTTGTCGCCGCGCACGAAGATGCGGGTCTCGGGCTTCTGGGCGGTGATGGCCTGGAGCCGGGGCGCCAGTTCATCGAGCTGGACCTCGGTTTCCTGAATCCAGATCTTGCCGTGGGCGTCGATGGTCACCGACAGCGGCTGATCGTCGCCCTTCAAGGGCGCGGCCGAGGTCTTGGGCAGATCCACCTGGACGCCGGCGGTGAGCAGCGGCGCCGTCACCATGAAGATCACCAGCAACACCAGCATGACGTCGACCATGGGGGTGACGTTGATTTCGGCCACCGGCCGGAACCGGCGGGAATGCCCGCCCTTGCGGGGGCCGATGGAGGCGCCCATCAGGCCTTCTCCTCGAGCTGGCGCGACAGGATGGCGCCGAACTCACCGGCGAAGTTCTCCAGCCGCTTGGAATAGCGGTCCAGGTCGTTGGAGATCTTGTTGTAGGCGATCACCGCCGGAATGGCGGCCACCAGACCCAGCGCGGTGGCGAACAGCGCCTCGGCGATGCCGGGCGCCACCACGGCCAGCGAGGTGTTCTTGGTGGCGGCGATGGACTGGAACGAGTTCATGATGCCCCACACCGTGCCGAACAGGCCGATGAACGGCGCCGTCGAGCCCACCGAGGCCAGGAAGCCCAGCCGGCGTTCCAGCAGTTCCATCTCGCGGCCCGAGGTGACGCTCATCACCCGGTCGATACGCTGGGGCAGGCTGGCGCGGGTGGAATCCCGGTCGGCCAAGCCCTTGGCGGCCGAGCGGCGCCATTCGCGCATGGCGGCGACGAAGACCGACGACATGGGGTCGATCGGCCGGGCGCCGATGCGGTCGTACAGTTCCTCCAGCGAACCGCCGGACCAGAAGGCTTCCTCGAACTGGTCGGCACGCGTGGTCAGCTGGCGGACCTTCATGAGCTTGTCGAAGATGATGGCCCAGCACCAGAACGAGGCGCAAAGCAGGGCGATCATGACGAACTTGACGATGATGTCGGCGCGCAGAAACAGCGCCCACATGGACAAGTCCATCTGTGCCGCCGCTCCGGCCGCCCCTACTGCCTGAGAAGGATCCATGATACCTACCGCCTTTCGCTGATCCGATTCGCGAACAATTCCCTGACCGGCGCCGGAATGCGGGCCGGTTTACCGGACAGGGTGATATAGCCCAGGCGCACCCCGATGCGCACCAATTCAGTTCCGTCCTCGGCACGGATAATCCGCTGGTCCAGCTCGATGCTCGCGCCGCCGATGGAAATCACCTCGGTTTCCACCGACAGAAGATCGTCCAGCTTGGCCGAACGACGGAAGTCGATGTTGGCCGAGCGCACCGCGAAGGCAGTCCCCTCGCCGTCCTCCAGCATGGTCCGCTGACTGATGCCCAGTTCGCGCACCATCTCGGTACGCGCCCGCTCGGCGAAATTCAGGTAGTTGGAGTGATACACGATGCCGCCGGCATCGGTGTCCTCGTAATAGACGCGGATGGGGAAGCGATGCGTCCCGCTCATTCCTCATCCCCCTCCATGCGGGTCAGCAGGTCCAGCTGCACCAGCAGGTCCTTGGGCGGGTTGAGCCCGATATGCTTGAAGCCCGAGGCCGACAGCATGCGGCCCCTAGGGGTGCGCTGGATCATGCCCTGCTGCAGCAGATAGGGCTCGACCACCTCTTCCAGGGTGTCGCGGCTTTCCGACAGGGCGGCGGCCAGGGTTTCCACCCCCACCGGCCCGCCGCCATAATTCTCGGCGATGCAGCGCAGATAGCGGCGATCCATGGCGTCCAGGCCGATACGATCCACCTCCAGGCGGTTCAGCGCCGCGTCGGCCACGGCCGCATCCACCGGCGAGCGCCCGGCCACGGTGGCGAAGTCGCGCACCCGGCGCAGCAGGCGCCCGGCGACGCGGGGCGTGCCGCGCGACCGCCTTGCCACCTCGGCGGCGCCGTCGGCGGTCAGGTCGAACCCCAGCACGCGGGCACCGCGCGACACGATGGATTCCAGTTCGGCCGGCTCGTAGAAATTCATGCGGCAGGGAATGCCGAACCGCTCGCGGAGCGGCGTGGTCAGCAGCCCCGAGCGGGTCGTCGCCCCCACCAGGGTGAAGTGGGGCAGATCGATGCGTACCGAGCGGGCCGCCGGCCCTTCGCCGATGATCAGATCCAACTGAAAGTCCTCCATCGCAGGATAGAGAACCTCCTCTATGGCAGGATTAAGGCGATGGATTTCGTCGATGAACAGGACGTCGCGCGGCTCGAGATTGGTCAGCAGCGCCGCCAGATCGCCGGCCCGCTGGATCACCGGACCCGAGGTGGCGCGAAAGCCGACGCCCAGCTCGCGGGCGACGATCTGCGCCAGGGTGGTCTTGCCCAGGCCGGGCGGGCCGTGGAACAGCACGTGGTCGAGCGCGTCGCCCCGCGCCCTGGCCGCGCTGATGAACACCTTGAGGTTCTCGCACACCTGCCGCTGCCCGACGAAATCGTCGAGCGACAACGGCCGCAGCGACGTCTCGGCATCGGCGGGGCTCTGTTCGGGCGAGACGACGCGAGGAGTCATGCCAGCAGCCCCTTGCCCAGACGCTTGAGCGCGGCGCGGATCAGGGCGGAGGAATCGGCCTCGTCACCCAGTTCGCGGGCGGTCTCGCCCACCGCCTGGAAGGCCTCGAGGCGCTTGTAGCCCAGATTGACCAGGGCGGAGACGGCATCCTCCATGCGGCCCGCGCCGGCGGGCAGCGGCGCGGCCGCCGACAGGGCGTCCTTGATCCCGCCGGGGGCGAAACCGCCCAGCGCGATCTTGCCGGCCTTGTCCTTCAGCTCGGTGAGGATGCGCACCGCCAGTTTAGGCCCGACGCCATTGGCCCGCGTCAGTCCGGCCTTGTCCCCCGCGGCGATGATCTGCAGCAACTGCTCCGGCCCGGCCACCGACAGGATGGCCAGCGCCACCTTGGCCCCCACTCCCTGCACGGTGGTCAGCAGGCGGAACCAGTCGCGCTCGCCGGCCTCCAGGAAGCCGAACAGCGAGATGGCGTCTTCGCGCACCTGGGTCTCGACGAACAGGCTGGCGGCGGTGCCGGTCTCCAGCCGCCCCAGGGTCTTGGTGGAGCAGGCCACCAGATAGCCGACGCCGTTGCAGTCGACCACCGCCCAGTCGTCCCCCTGGGAATCGATCAGGCCCTTCAGCTTGGCGATCATGATCCACACCTCCCGGCGATTGCCCCCTCCCCAGCCCTCCCCCAAACAAGTTGGGGGAGGGAGAGGAGAATGCGCCCCCTCCCCCGGCCATGCCGGGGGAGGGCCGGGGTGGGGGCATGGCGTGAAAGCGTCATCGCGCCACCGCCTGCGCCAGACGCTGCTGCGTCCCACGGTGATGGGCGTGGCAGATGGCCACCGCCAGGGCGTCGGCGGCATCGGGAGTAGCGGCCAGACAGCCGGGCAGCAGGGTCCTGATCATCATGCCCACCTGCTCCTTGGCGGCGCGGCCGGTGCCGACCACCGACTGCTTGACCAGAGTGGCCGCGTATTCGCCCACCTTGAGCCCGGCCTTGGCGGGAACCAGCAGCACCACGCCGCGGGCCTGGCCCAGCTTCAGGGTGCTGGCGGGATTCATGTTGACGAAGGTCTCCTCCACCGCCGCCTCGTCGGGGCCGTATTCGGCGATCACGGCGACGATGGCGTCATGGAGCTGGACCAGCCGCTCGGCCAGCGGGGCGTCGGTGGCGGGACGGATCACCCCGTCCGCCACATGGCGCAACCGGTTGTCCACGGCATCGACGATGCCCCAGCCGGTATTGCGCAGCCCCGGGTCCAACCCCAGGATTCTCATCAGCCGAGCTTTTCCATGATCTCGTCGGGAATCTCGAAATTGGCCTGGACGCGCTGGACGTCGTCGTTGTCCTCGAGGAGGTCCAGCAGCTTCAGCAGGGTCCGGGCGGTTTCCTCGTCGCTGACCGGAACGGTGGTCTGCGGCTTCCAGTCCAGGCGGGCGTATTCCGGCGTGCCGAACTTGGCTTCCATGGCGTCGCGCACCGTGCCGAGATCGTCGGGGGCGCAGGTGATCTCGTGGCCTTCCTCGTCGGATTCCACATTGTCGGCCCCGGCGTCCAGGGCACCCTCGAACATGGCCTCGGCCCCGCCGGCGGCGGCGGGAAAGCGGATGGCGCCGACCCGGTCGAACATGAACGACACCGAATTGGTCTCGCCGAGCGCGCCGCCGTTCTTGTTGAAGGCGGTACGCACCTCGGTGGCGGTGCGGTTGCGGTTGTCGGTCAGGCCCTCGACGATGATGGCCACCGAACCGGGACCATAGCCTTCGTAACGCACTTCCTCGTAATTGGTGCCGTCATCGCCACCGGCGCCGCGCTTGATGGCGCGCTCCATGGTGTCCTTGGGCATGTTGGCGGCCCGCGCCGCCATGATGGCGGCGCGCAGACGCGGGTTCATGGCCGGGTCGGGCATGCCGGTTTTCGCCGATACGGTCAATTCGCGGATCAGCTTGGTGAAGACCTTAGCCCGCTTGGCGTCCTGCGCGCCCTTGCGGTGCATGATGTTCTTGAATTGTGAATGCCCGGCCATATTCCGCCACCAATCCCGATGAGAATGAAGATCGACCGGTGCCTATACCACATGTTGTGGCAAAGCAACAGGGATGACGCCGCCCCCGGCCATCCATCAGGAATAGATACAATTCACCCGTGGACACATATCGCAGCGCGATATAAAAGTGCATTTCGGTACGTCTTTACGTATATGCGCCCTCGGGGGAGGGACGCGCCGTCACTCCGCCAGGGGGAGCCGCCATGTTCGCCGCCAGCCACCTTTCGCCGTCCTCCGACCGGACCCAATCCGACGACGCGGAGATGGACCGGCTGCGAAGCCAGTTCCGCCTGGGCGAGGTCGACGAGGTCCGGCTGCGCCGCCTCGCCGCCCCGCTGGCCGCCGCCTTGCCCGCCGCCGACCACGGGCTGGGCCGCCTGCTGGCCGGGGGGCTGGATGCCGAGGCCCTGCTGCGGGCCCGCGAGCACGGCGCCGCCCTGGCCGCCCAGGGCATCCGCGCCCGCGACGTGCTGGCCGAGCAGGCCGCCTCCATGGAAGCGGCCCTGCGGGCGGTGCTCACCGCCCATCGGATCGCGCCCCAGGCGGCCGACGATCTCGGCTCGGTGCTGCGCGCCGGCATGCTGCACCTGGACGCCACCCTGGAAGCCCAGACCGAAGCCGGGCTGGGCCGCCAGAACCGGGGCGACCTGCTGGACCTCACCGACATGCTCGAGCGCGAGATCGTCGGCGCCGTCGACGTGATCGGCGCCCAGGCCCAGCGCCTGTCCTCGGGGGCGGAACAGTTGGACGAGGTGGCCGAGCGCATGCGCTCCATGGCCGGCTCGGTCTCCAGCTCGGCCATCAACACCGCCGAGGACGTCCAGACGGTGGCCGGCGCCACCGAGGAGCTGGAGGTCTCGTCCCGCGAGATCGCCCATCAGGTGGTCCAAGCCACCGAACTGACCGGCGAGGCCACCACCAAGGCCGGCGACGCCTCGACCCGGGTGGGCGGGCTGGCGAGCATCAGCACAGACATCCGCTCGGCGCTGGATTTGATTTCACGTATCGCCGGCCAGACCCGCATGCTGGCGCTGAACGCCACCATCGAGGCCGCCCGCGCCGGCGACATGGGCAAGGGCTTCGCCGTGGTGGCCAGCGAGGTCAAGGGCCTCGCCCAGCAGACCGAGCACGCCACCGGCACCATCAGCGGCCAGGCCCAGGCCATCCGCCTGGCCACCGAGGGGGTCACCGGCATGGTGGACGCGGTCGGCGCCATCATCGGCTCCATCAACGTCATCGCCGGCCATGTGGCCGCCGCCACCGAGCAGCAGCGCGCCGCCACCGCCGAGATCACCCGCAGCGCCGCCCGCGCCGCCGAATGCACCCGCGAGGTGGCGAGCAACGCCAATCAGGTACTGGCCGAGGCCGGCACCACCACGGAAATCGCCACCAGGGTCAAGGACCTGTCCCAGGTGGTGGGGCGCGATATCCGCGACCTGCACCGCCGCATCTCGGTGATCCTGCGCTCCTCGGTGGTCGGCGACCGCCGCGACAACGACCGCTATCCCTGCGCACTGGGCTTCCAGGCCCAGATCGGCGGCAAATGGATCGACGGGCGTACCGCCGACCTGTCCCCCACCGGGGCGCTGCTGGCCATGACGGTGCCCGAGGACACCTCTCCCTTCGAACTGCGTATCGAGGGGATCGGCGCCTTGCGCACCCATGTGGTCACCCGCAGCGCGCTGGGCACCCATGCCGAGTTCGAATCCCTGGACGCGGCGGCGTCGCAAGCCATCGCCGCCGCCATCGCCGCCGAGCACCAGCGCGACGAAATCTTCATCCGGGCGGCGCGCGACACGGCGGCGCTGGTATCCAAGGCCTTCGAGGACGCGCTGGCCGCCCGCGTGCTGACCGAGGCCGACCTGTTCGACGTGGACTACCTGCCCATCGCCGGCAGCAACCCGCTGCAGCACTTGACCCGCTTCACCGAATTCGCCGAGCGCATCGTGCCGGCCCTGGTGGAACCGGCCCGGCAGGTGGACAAGCGCATCGTCTTCTGTCTGGCGGTCGACCGCAACGGCTACGCCCCGACCCACAATCCGGAATTCTCGCAGCCCCAGCGGCCCGACGATCCGGAATGGAACATCGCCCATTGCCGCAACCGCCGCATTTTCGACGATCCCGCCGGGCTGCTGGCGGCGCGCAACACCAAGGCCCACTTCATCCAGCTCTACAACCGCGACATGGGCGGCCAGAAGGTGCTGCTGAAGGAAGTGGACGCCCCCATCCGGGTCGGCAAGCGCCACTGGGGCGCCGTCCGTCTGGCGCTCCGGCAGTAGCCGCCATGGTCAGTGGCTGGCCCGCACCACCATCTCGGTGATGACGGCCGGGTCGGTCACGCCGGTGGACCGGGCGATCTCCGCCTTGCCGTGATAGGAGATCAGGGTGCTTTGGCTCTTGACGCCGAGGAAGGCCAGGGCATCCTTCTGGCTGTCGAAATCCACCGCGAACACCTTCAGCGCCGGATTGGAGGATTCCAGCCGGTCCACCGTCGGCTTCTGCGCCTTGCAGGTAGGGCACCACGGCGCCGTCACATGCACCAGGATGGGCGATCCGGCGGCCTGGGCGGCCTCGAACGCCGCCTTGTCCCACGTCTGGGCCGACTGAGCGGCGGGTGCGGCGAGGACCAGGGCGAACAGCAGGATCAGACGGGACAGCAGGCGGGGCATGACGAATCCTCCGGGAAAGACAACTCCCCCTGATATTCGCCCTCCGCCATGGAAAAGTTAGCCTTGCCCGAAAATTTAGAGCGTCGAGCGTTAAACCTGACGCACGGCGCGATCTGCGGCCATTGAGGCCGCGGCCAAGGGCGCGGAGGCGCCCGCCCGGCGAGGGGCATGCATAAGCCTAGCTAGCGCTTCAGGACGGGGCCTTGGGGGGCGCCGCGATCTTCTTGCGCATGGCGTCGAACAGCGCCTCGATATTGCCGCCTGCCGAGCGGATCACCGAGGTGAAGTCGGAGCGGATGGTGGTGAGCAACCCCGCTCCCTCGGCGATGACGTCGGAAACCACCTGGCGTCCGGCCGGATTGCGGACGATGACAAAGGCCAGTTCCACGTTTTCCTGCGGCGACAGCACCATGCGGGTCCTGACCAGCACGCCGTCGGCGCGTTCCTCGCTGCCCAGCACCTCCACCTGGGTCGAGCCCGAATTGTTGTCGATCATGTCGGCATAGGTGGAAACGAAA
Source organism: Magnetospirillum sp. 15-1 (assembly GCF_900184795.1). NCBI lineage: Bacteria > Pseudomonadati > Pseudomonadota > Alphaproteobacteria > Rhodospirillales > Rhodospirillaceae > Magnetospirillum > Magnetospirillum sp. 15-1. The sequence goes on from NZ_FXXN01000021.1 coordinate 156,766, forward strand.
AAGGGAATCAGCAGCGAAGCGAAGGTATCCTTCTGCTCCTGCGTCGCCTTGCGCCAGTAGCGCCCCAGGATCAGTTCGGATTCATAGGTGATGTCGCCGTATTTCGAGACCAGGGCGATGACCTTCTCGCGGCTTTGCTCGCGGCTGAAGGGGCCGCCCGCGAAGGTCGCCGCCGATTCGGCGACGGCCTGCTTGACCAGGGCCTCGGCCTCGGGGCCGTCGGCGGCCCGCGCCGGCTGGACCACAAAAAGCAATCCGGCGACCAGCAGACCCAACAGACGCAGCATGATCATTCCTCTCGTTCATTCCCGGTCAAATGGCGACGGACCATAGAGGACGACCCCTGACGGCAAGCTTTCACCAGTCGGGCCAGCACTCGGCCAGGCGCCCGCCAAGACGCAACGGCGCGGCCCGGAGCGCCAGCCCGGTGCGGTCGTCGGTTTCCACCATCACGGCGCACAGCGTGCCCGGCCCCTCGGCGGGCGACAGGCGCTCGCCTGGGATCTTGCGCACGAACTTGAAGATGGCGGCTTCCTTCTTCATGCCGATCACCGAATCGTAATCGCCGCACATGCCGGCATCGGTCTGGTAGGCGGTGCCCCTGACCAGAATCTGGCAATCGGCGGTGGGCACGTGGGAATGGCTGCCCACCACCAGACTGGCCCGGCCGTCCGACAGATGGCCCAGCGCCATCTTCTCGCTGGAGGCCTCGGCGTGGACGTCCACGATGATGGCGTCGACGCCGCCGGCTCCCATCCGGGCCCGCGCCAGTTCCTTCTCCAGCGCGGCGAAGGGGTCATCCAGCGGGTCCATGAACAGGCGCCCCATCACCTGGACCACCATCACCTTGCGGCCGCGCGGCGCGCCATAGACGCCGATGCCGCGCCCCGGCGTGCCGGCGGGATAGTTGAGCGGCCGCAGCACGCGGGTCTCGCCGTCCAGATAGGGCATGATCTCGCGCTGGTCCCAGGTGTGGTTGCCCAGCGTCACCACGTCCACCCCGGCGGCGAAGAAGTCCTCGCAGATCTTTGGCGTGATGCCGAAGCCGTGGGCGGCGTTCTCGCCGTTGACGACGATGAAATCGGGGGAAAGGCGATCCCTGATCTCGGCCATGCGGCCGGTGATCACGTCGCGGCCGGAACGCCCGATGACGTCGCCCATATACAGAAGTCTCATTTGCCCGCCGTCACGATCACGCCCTGCTCCGTGGCTATGAGGTCCAATGGGATGTCCCAGGGATCGGTGGGAACGCTCTCCACCTCCTGGGCGGCGAAGGCCAGGCCGACGGCGACAACCTCGCCGTTCCGGCGCAGGCCCGCCAGAGTCCGGTCATAGTATCCGCCGCCGTAGCCCAGACGGAACCCCCTTCTGTCGAAAGCCAGCAGCGGAACCAGCAGCGCATTGGGAGTAACGGCCGGCGCGTCGGCGGGATGACGGGTGCCGTGGGGGCCGTCCTCCAGGGACTCGCCGGGTATCCAGCGGCGGAATTCCAGGATGCCGCCCGTCTCGGTCACCGCCGGCAGGGCCAGGGTATGGCCCCGCGCCGCCAGGGCCTCCATCAGCGGCACCGGGTCGATCTCGCCCTCCAGCGGCCAGTAGCCGGCCAGTACGGCACCGCCGGGCAGGCCCAGCCCGGCGGCCAGCCCGGCCAGCGCCCGGCCGGCGGCGGTCCCCAGGCGCGCCATGGCGTCCCGCCGTGTCCGGCGGGCGATGCGGCGCAGTTCGGTCTTGCTGAGAGGAGGGATGGACTCGGTCATGGCATAAGTGGAGCGGCGCCGCCTCGGCCGTTGGCCTGCAAGTCCTCCGTGGCCTGCTTACGCAGGTGGGTGGCCATATACCGGAACCAGGGCTCCGACAGGGACAGCCCCCGAGAGGAAGATATTGGCCCCAGGGACGTTGGCTGCCTGACGCACCGCGCAGCAGACCGCTCCACCCTTGAAGCTAGGCCCTTTCCAGCCGCATCGCAATGGCTTCGATGCGGCGGGTCAGGGAATCGATCAGCCCGGCCAGTTTGGTGTCGCCCTCGGCGGCGGCGCCGACCTCGGTGCCGATCTTGGAAAGTTCCTCCCGCGCCTCGGCCAGTTCATCGGCCAGCAGCAGGCCGACCATGACCAGCAGGCGGGTATCGCTGACCGACCCCACCGAGGACAGCAGATGCTGGGCGCGGGCATCCACCTCGCGGCCCAGGACATGGACGCGGGCCACCTGGGAATCGTCGCAGGCGATATCGTAGATCCGGCCATTGATGGTGACGTTGACGACTGCCACGGGCTATTCCTCCAGCAGGTCGCGCAGGCGGTCGATGGCGCCGTCGAGCCGGGTCGAGACCACGCGGGTGGTTTCCTCCAGCCGGGCGTAATCGTCGCGGGCGCCGCGCAGCTCGCCGGCCAGCAGCAGATCGCCGGCCCCCACCCTGGCCGAGGCGGATTCAAGACGGTCGATGGCGGCGCCCAGGCGGCGCATGGCCTCTTCGGTGCGTTGCAAGCTCTGCCCCTGACGCTGTTCCACGATCCAACCCCATGTTCCGCAATCGAAAGCGAAGGTATGGCCGAAGGGCAACGGAGTCAACAAAGGCCACAACGGCTCGGTTGATCCCCGCCGGAGGGCGGGCTACCCTTGGTCTTTCCCCGCTTTCCGCGAAGGATGAAATCCATGCGCTCCGCCCTGAAGGCCGCCCTGTTCGCCGCCGCGATCCTCGCCTCCCCGGCGGCCCTGGCCGAGCAGCCCCTGCCCCTCTCCAAGGGCCAGACCCTCTATGTCCCGGTCTATTCCCATATCTCGCACGGCAATCTGGATGGGCGGGGCAAGCCGTCCGAACTGCTGCTGTCCTCCATGCTCAGCCTGCGCAATACCGACCTCGCCCAGTCCATCACCATCACCTCGGCGCGCTATTACGACACCGACGGCAAGCTGCTGCGCGAGTATCTGCCCAAGCCGCTGGTTCTCCCCCCCATGGGCTCGTCCGAACTGTTCGTCGAGCACAAGGACAAGACCGGCGGCAGTGGCGCCAATTTCGTGGTGGAATGGAAATCCGACCGGGCGGTCAACATACCGGTCATCGAGACCGTCAACGCCTATTTCTTCGGTACCCAGTCGGTGGCCTTCACCAGCCCCGGCCGCCCCATCCAGCCCAATCCGTGACGCCGCTCACCGTCCATTCCCTGGAACAGGCCCGCGCCACGCTGGCGGCGGCCGATGTCGACCGACCGGTCAGGCTGCAAAGCCCGCCCGGTGCCGCAGGACAGCACGGCATCGGCTGGTGGCGGGCCCTGACCCGGGCTTTGGCGGCGGAATTTCCCGATCTGAAGATCGAAGCGGTGCTGGATTGCGGCGACGCCCCCGGCCTCGCCCTGGCGGCGCTCCGGGCCGGAATCCCTGTGGTCCGGGTGAGCGGCCTTCCCGACAATGTGCGGGACAGGCTGGCCGATATCGCCGGGCAGATGGGCGCGCGGCTGGTCGCCTGAACGTCAGATGTCGTACATCAGCACCGCTTCGGGGCGGCCGCGCCGGTTGATCATGTCGGACAGGGTGGTGTTGTCGAGAATGGCGGCGATGGCGTCGCGCACGTCCTGCATGACGGCGCGGATGGCACAGGCGGTCTCGTCCGCGCAATCCTCGCAGCGGCGATAGGCGGTACGGGACACGCAGGGCACCGGAGCCAGCGGCCCGTCCAGCAGACGGACGATATCGCCGACCATGATGCGCACCGCCGGCTTCGCCAGGGTATAGCCGCCACCCTTGCCCTTCTTGGAGGACAGCAGGCCGTCGTTCTTCATCTCGAGAAGAATGGCGTCGAGGAATTTCTTGGGAATACGCTCGGCTTCGGCGATATCGGCGATCAGAACCGGTCCCAGCCCCTCGTGCCGCGCCAGATACACCATGGCCTTCAGGCCGTACTTTGCCTTGCTCGACAGCATCACTACATCCAATCCATAGAGTTCAAGGGAAATGGATTGGCGCGGTCATGTCAATAAAATGCAGGGGCGGGCGTGTGCCGCGCCCGCCCCCGCCAGGTTGCGGCCTCAGGGAGACTGGAGGGCCGCGGTGAATTCAGGCAACACCTTGAAGAGGTCGGCGACCAGGCCGTAATCGGCGACCTGGAAGATGGGGGCCTCTTCGTCCTTGTTGATGGCGACGATGACCTTGGAATCCTTCATGCCGGCCAGGTGCTGGATGGCGCCCGAGATGCCGACGGCGATGTAGAGGTCGGGGGCGACGATCTTGCCGGTCTGGCCCACCTGGAAGTCGTTGGGCACGAAGCCGGCGTCGACGGCGGCGCGCGAAGCCCCCACTGCGGCGCCCAGCTTGTCGGCCACCGCTTCGAGCAGCGGGAAGTTATCGCCCGACTGCATGCCGCGCCCGCCCGAGATGATGATGCGGGCGCTGGTCAGCTCGGGACGCTCGGACTTGCTGAGCTGGCTGCCCACGTAGGACGACAGGGCCGGGTCGGCGGCGGCGGCGACGGCTTCCACCGAAGCGGAACCACCCTCGGCCTTGGCCGCCTCGAAGCCGGTGCCGCGTACGGTGATCACCTTGACCGCGTCCTTGGACTGCACGGTGGCGAGCGCATTGCCGGCATAGATCGGGCGGATGAAGGTGTCGGGGGACACCACGCCGGTGATCTCCGACACCTGGGCCACGTCGAGCAGCGCCGCGACGCGGGGCGCCACGTTCTTGCCCCCCGTGGTGGCGGGCGCCAGGATGTGGGAATAGGAACCGGCCAGGCTCACCACCAGGGCGGCCAGCGGCTCGGCGAGATGGTTGGCGTAAACGGCCGCGTCGGCCGACAGCACCTTGGCCACACCCGCCACCTTGGCGGCGGCCTCGGCCACGGCGGCGATGCCGCTTCCGGCGACCAGGACGTGCACATCGCCGCCGATCCTGGCGGCGGCGGTGACGGTGTTCAGCGTGGCGGCCTTGAGAGCGCCGCCCTCGTGCTCGGCCAGAACCAGAATGGTCATTCGTTCGTCCCTTTCCCGTCGTCATGCCCGGACTTGGTCCGGGTATCCACGGCCGTGCCGCGCCTCGATCCTGGGTGCTGCGGCACCGTCGTGGATGGCCGGGTCGAGCCCGGCCATGACGATGAAGTGTTAAATGACTTTGGCTTCGTTCTTCAGCTTGTCGACCAGGGCGGCCACGTCGGGCACCTTGATGCCGGCCTTGCGCTTGGGCGGCTCCTCGACCTTCAGCGTCACCAGGCGCGGCGCCACGTCGACGCCCAGATCGGCCGGCGAGACCGTGTCGATGGGCTTCTTCTTGGCCTTCATGATGTTGGGCAAGGACGCGTAGCGCGGCTCGTTGAGGCGCAGGTCGGTGGTCACCACCGCCGGCAGCCTGAGGCTCACCGTCTCCAGGCCGCCGTCCACCTCACGGGTCACCGTGATGGATTCGCCGACGATCTCCAGCTTGGAGGCGAAGGTGCCCTGGGGGCGGCCCAGCAGCGCCGCCAGCATCTGGCCGGTCTGGTTGCTGTCGTCGTCGATGGCCTGCTTGCCCAGGATGATCAGACCGGGCTGTTCCTTGTCCACCAGGGCCTTCAGGACCTTGGCGACGGCCAGCGGCTGCACCTCCTCGTCGCTCGCCACCAGGATGCCGCGGTCGGCGCCCATGGCCAGAGCGGTGCGCAGCGTCTCCGATGCCGCCGCCGGGCCCACCGACACCACCACCACCTCGGCGGCCTTGCCCGCTTCCTTGAGCCGAACCGCCTCCTCCACCGCGATCTCGTCGAACGGGTTCATGGAGAACTTCACGTTCTGCGTCTCGACGCCCGAACCGTCCGACTTCACCCGGATCTTCACGTTGTAGTCGATCACCCGCTTGATCGCGACCAGGACTTTCATTTGTCTTTCAATCCGTTAGTCGGCCGGGCCCGAAGGCCCGGCCGGTAGGTTCATGGTTTTTAGGAGAACGCCTGGATGCCGGTCATGGCCCGGCCCAGGATCAGGGCATGGACGTCGTGGGCACCTTCGTAGGTGTTCACGGTCTCCAGGTTCACCATGTGGCGAATGACGTGGAACTCTTCCGAGATGCCGTTGCCGCCGTGCATGTCACGCGCCATGCGGGCGATGTCCAGCGACTTGCCGCAATTGTTGCGCTTGATCAGCGACACGGCCTCGGGAGCCCAGGTGCCCTCGTCCATCATGCGGCCGACGCGCACGCAGGCCTGCAGGCCGAGCGTGATTTCGGTCATCATGTTGGCCAGCTTCAACTGGGGGATCTGGTTGGCGGCCAGCGGACGGCCGAACTGCTTGCGGTCCAGCATGTACTGGCGGGCCGCATGCCAGCAGAACTCGGCGGCGCCGATGACGCCCCAGGCGATGCCGTAGCGGGCCTTGTTCAGGCAGCCGAACGGGCCACCCAGGCCGGAAGCGTTGGGCATCAGCGCCTCGTCGGGGACGAAAGCCTCGTCGAGGACGATCTCGCCGGTGATGGAGGCACGCAGAGAGAGCTTGCCCTCGATCTTCGGAGTGGTGAAGCCCTTGATGCCCTTCTCGACGATGAAGCCCTTGATCTTGCCCTCATGGGCGTCGGACTTGGCCCAGACGATGGCGATGTCCGAGATGGGGGAATTGGTGATCCACATCTTGGAGCCGGTCAGCAGGTAGCCGCCGTCGACCTTCTTGGCACGGGTCCGCATGCCGCCCGGATCGGAACCGGCATCGGGCTCGGTCAGGCCGAAACAGCCGACGATCTCGCCGGTGGCCAGACGGGGCAGGTACTTCTTCTTCTGCTCTTCGGTGCCGTAGCTGAAGATGGGATGCATCACCAGCGACGACTGCACGCTCATGGCCGAGCGATAGCCGGAATCGACCCGCTCCACCTCGCGCGAGATCAGGCCGTAGGCCACGTGGTTGACGCCCGGCCCGCCGTATTCCTCGGGGATGGTGGGGCCAAGCAGGCCCATCTCGCCCATCTCGTTCATGATCTCGCGGTCGAAGGTCTCGTCGCGAAACGCCTTCATCACGCGGGGCTGGAGCTTCTCCTGGCAATAGGCATGCGCCGAGTCGCGGATCAGCTTCTCGTCTTCGCTGAGCTGGTCTTCCAGGAGAAAGGGGTCGTCCCACTTGAAATTCTGCACGGTGATGTCTCCCACGTGAATGAATGGCACTGGAGGCACCATGGCGCATCCGAGCCATCATGAGAAAAATATCTTTTCTATGGTGACCATAACGTTTCATTATATGTCCATGGATATCCGCCAGCTTCGCTACTTCCTGGGCATCGTCGAACACGGCTCGCTGAGCAAGGCGGCCGAGGCGTTGCGCGTGGCCCAGCCGGCACTCAGCCTGCACCTCAAGCGGCTGGAGGAAGAGTTCGGCTGCCCGCTGGTGCACCGGACGGCGCGCGGCGTGGTCCCCACCGAAAGCGGCATGCGTCTGGCCGTGCGGGCCGGCGTCCTGGTCGAGCGCATGGGGAGTCTCAAGGACGAAATCCGGGGACTGGAAGCCGCCCCCGCCGGGCCGGCGGTGATCGGCATTCCCACCTCGCTGGGGCCGCTGCTGACCGTGCCTCTGGCCCTGGCGGTGCGCCGCCGCCATCCCTCCATCCATCTCAGGGTGGTGGAGGGTCTGTCCGGCCACATGCTGGAATGGGTGCTGTCGGGCTCGGTGGACATGGCGCTGGTCTTCGGCTCGGAACACCCCCCCGGCCTCGCCACCCGCTTCATCGCCCGCGAGCGTTTGGCCCTGGTCTCCACCAAGGGCGATCCGCTGCTGGACAGCCGCCACGACATCGATCTGGCCCGTGTGCTGACCCTGCCGCTGATCCTGCCCGGCCGCCCCCACGGGGTGCGGGCCGAGGTGGAGCGCGCCGCCCGCACCTTGGGCACCGAGCCCCAGGTGGTGATCGAAATCGATGCCCTGGACCAGATCAAGTCGCTGGTCGCCGCCGGGGCCGGCTACACCGTACTGTCGGAGCGCTACGCCCGTTTCGGTCCCGAGGCCGCCAACCTGGACGCGGTGCCCATCGTATCGCCGGAAATCGAGCGGACCATCTCGCTGGCCCACGCCTCGGACCGGCCGCTGTCCATCGCCGCCAAGGCGGTGCACGCCATCGCCGTCGAGCACCTGGACCTGCTGACCACCGACGGCCGCTGGAAGTGATACGCACAATCTGTTTATAAGTATCGCATCGTAACGCAATCACGTAAGCTGAATGTGCATTCTGCTTCCGGTGAAGCCCCCGACGGTGTTAGGCTCCGCCCCGTTCCGCGGCAAAGAGAGGGGAAGCCCCCGCGCCGGCGGATGATACCGGAGAGCGTGAGGAGCTTGTTCATGTCCGCAGCCGTTCAGGCCAAGCCGCAATCGCGGCTTTTGTTGTCGGGTAACGATGCCATCGCCCGGGGCGTATGGGAGGCCGGCGCCAAGGTGGCCGCCGCCTATCCCGGCACCCCGTCGACCGAGATTCTGGAGAGCCTGTCGCTCTATCCCGATCTCTACGCCGAATGGTCGGTGAACGAGAAGGTCGCCATGGAGGTGGCCATCGGCGGCTCCATGTCGGGTGCCCGTGCGTTCTGCGCCATGAAGCATGTGGGCCTCAACGTCGCCTCGGACGCTTTCATGACGGTGACTGTGGCCGGCGTGATCGGCGGCCTGGTGATCGCCGTGGCCGACGACGTGGGCATGTCGTCCTCCCAGAACGAGCAGGACTCGCGCTTCTGGGGTCGCTTCGCCCATGTCCCGGTGCTCGAGCCCGCCGATTCCCAGGAAGCCTACGAGATGGCGAAGTACGCCTTCGAGCTTTCCGAGGCCTACAACACCCCCGTCATCCTGCGCCTGACCACCCGCGTCTGCCACGTCAAGGCGGTGGTGCAGGTGGGCGAGAAGGTCAAGCACGACATCGGCGGCTTCAAGTCCGACGCCAGACGCTGGGTGATGACGCCGGCCAACGCCAAGGGCCTGCTGCCGGCCCAGATCGCCCGCGAAGGCAAGCTGCAGACCCTGGCCGAAGCCTCGCCCATGAACTTCCTGGACGACGGCTCGGACAAGCGGATCGGCTTCGTTACCTCTGGCCCCGCCTACATGCATGTGCGCGAGAGCTTCCCCGACGCGCCCGTCCTCAAGCTGGGCTTCACCTATCCGGTGCCGGTGGCGCTGGTGGAGAAGCTGGCAGCAGGGGTCGAGCATCTGGTGGTGGTCGAGGAGACCGAGCCGCTGATGGAGCGCGAACTGAAGGCCGCCGGCCTGCAGGCCATCCACGGCAAGGACCTGCTGCCCCGCCTGGGCGAGCTGACCCCCAACGTGCTGATCCCGGCCATCAAGACCTTCCTGGGCGAGCCGCTGCCGCCGACCACGACCTATCCGAAGTTCGATCCCTTCCCCCGCCCGCCGACCATGTGCGCCGCCTGCCCCCATATGGGCGTCTACTATTCGCTGGCCCGCATGCGCAAGAACGTCCAGATCTCGGGCGATATCGGCTGCTACACCCTGGGTGCCGGCCATCCGTGGAACGCGCTGGACAGCACCATCTCCATGGGTGCCTCCATGGGCATCGCGCTCGGCATGGACAAGGCCCGCTCGGAAGAGACCAAGGACAAGGCCGTGGTCGCCGTCATCGGCGATTCCACCTTCCTGCACATGGGCATGCAGGGTCTGCTGGACATCGTCTACAACCGGGGCAACGTCACCGTCCTGATCCTCGACAACCGCACCACCGGCATGACCGGCGGCCAGAACCATGCCGGTACCGGCAAGGGCCTGAACGGCGACGACACGCCGCGCGTCGATTTCGTGCGTCTGGTGGAAGCGCTCGGCGTCAAGCCCGAGCGCATCTCGAAGATCGATCCCTACGTGCTGCCGGTGGTGTTCAAGACCATCAAGCGGGAAACCGCCATCCCCGAGGTCTCGGTGATCATCACCGACCGTCCTTGCGTGCTGTCCGAGTTCTACACCAAGATCGAACCCTACAAGGTGGTGGACGACGACTGCACCGGCTGCGGCAACTGTATCAACGTGGGCTGTCCGGCCATCACGGTGAAGCGCTCGGAATCCAAGGTCCGCCCCGACGGCAAGGTCAACGAGCTGAAGTTCACCACCATCGATACCGCCATGTGCACCGGCTGCCATATGTGCGTGGAATCGTGCGGCCCCAACGCCATCGTGCTGGCCAAGCCCGCCGCGGCGGCTGAGTGAGGGACACCATCATGAACGATGTGATCACCAATATCCTCGTATGCGGCACCGGCGGCCAGGGCGTCATGACCGCCGCCGAGATCCTGTCCCAGGCGGCCATCGCGCGCGGCCTGGACTGCAAGAAGTCGGAAGTGGCCGGCATGGCCCAGCGCGGCGGCGTGGTCACCAGCCACGTCCGCTTCGGAAAAAGGGTCTGGTCGCCGGTCATCACGCCGGGTACCGCCGACATCCTGGTGGCCTTCGAGGTGGCCGAGGGCTCCCGCTGGGCCGACATGCTGCGCCCCGGCGGCGTGGCCATGGTCAACACCATCCGTCTGGTGCCGCCGGTGGTCTCGGCCGGGCTGTTCAAGTATCCCGACGATCCGGTGGCCCAGATGCGGGCGGCGGGCGTCACCGTCTATGACTTCGACGCCGGCGCCATCGCCCGCGAGCTGGGCGACCTGCGTCTGGTCAACACCATCATGCTGGGCGCCATCGCCGATTACCTGCCCTTCCCGGCCAGCGAGCTGGAGGAGCAGATCGTCGGACGCTTCCGCGAAAGGAAGCCCGCAATGGTCGAAGTCAACCAGCGGGCCTTCGCCGCCGGCCGCGACGCCGCCGGCAGCGCCAAGACCAAGACCTCAGCCGCCTGATATAGGCAGCTTCCACCTTTGGCATTCTCACCGGGTTCTGTTAGCCTCAACGAACCGGTGAGAATGTTATTTCCAGGGGAAGACTCGGATGGCGGCGGCAGTGGATCTCGGCACGCTGAAGGTGCTGATCATCGACGATCAGGAATTCGTCCGGACCATCGTCAAGAAGATGCTGCAACAGGTCGGCGTCGGCTCGGTGGTCGAGGCCCATGACGGCAATTCCGGCCTGGAAACGGTGGAGATGGAACGCCCCGACGTGGTGATCTGCGACGTGCAGATGCGCCCCATGGATGGCTTCGGTTTCGTCAAGATGCTCCGCGCCCTGCCCTTCGGCAAGGATTTGCCGGTAGTGATGCTGACCGCCCACACCGACGCCGCCACGGTGGGCCGCGCCAAGGAACTGAACGTCAACGCCTTCCTGGCCAAGCCGGTCCTGCCCCCGGCGCTCAAGGAAAAGATCATCAAGGTGATGAGCGACGCGCGGGGCTGAACGGGCTTCGGGCCGCCCCTGGGTCACCCCTAGAGTTTGTCAGGTTCAGGTCGAAACGCCGTCACCCCCGGACTTGATCCGGGGGTCCATGGATGGCCGGGTCAAGCCCGGCCATGACGAGGCGATAGAATCCCTTCGGTTAAACTCTAATACAGCCCACCCGCCGAGGGGGCCGGGCCGCTGGCCGGTGCCTGGACCGGCGGGACGGTGGGAATAGTGCCGTCGGGGCCGGGAACCGCGCCGGGCGGCGGGGTAAGCTGCACGTTGGTCGACGCGCCTTCTTCCGCTCCCAGGAAGGGAGCGAAACTGAAGCCGGCATCGATGCCGCCCGAGCCTTCCAGCACGTCTTCCTCGTCGCCGGGCATACGGTCGCTGCCCTTGAACGCCTCGTAGATGGCCTTGGTGTCGCCGGGCATGGCCGGCTTGCCGGTATGGGCGTTGACGCGCACCAGCCGGACGCCGGGCGGGACGCGGAACGGGGTCGGCGGCTTGTCCTTCAGCGCTTCGATCATGAAGTCGCGGAAGATGGGCGCAGCGATGGAGCCGCCGGTTTCCTTGGCGCCCAGGGTCGAGGGCTCGTCGAAGCCGACGAACACGCCCACCGCCAGATCGGGCGAGAAGCCGACGAACCACACGTCGTTGGAATCGTTGGAGGTGCCGGTCTTGCCGGCCAGCGGCTTGCCCACCGCGCGGACCGAGGTGCCGGTGCCGCGCTGCACCACGCCTTCCAGGATGCTGACCATCTGATAGGCCGAGACGGGGTCGACCATCTGCTCGCGGATATCGGGCAGCACCGGCATGTCCTGGCCGGTGAAGCGACCGGCCGAGCAGCCGTCGCAGAAGCGCAGGTCGTGGCTGAAGATGGTCTTGCCGTTGCGGTCCTGGATACGGTCGATCAGGGTGGGCCGCACCCTCTTCCCGCCGTTGACCAGCATGGCGTAGGCGGCGGTGAGGCGCAGCGGCGTGGTTTCGCCGGCGCCCAGCGCCATGGACAGCTGACGCGGCAGGTTGTCGTAGATGCCAAAGCGGCCGGCGTAATCGGCCACCTTGTCCATGCCCAGCGCCTGGGCGAGACGCACGGTCATCAGGTTGCGCGACTTCTCGATGCCGACGCGCAGCGTGGTCGGGCCGAGATAGTCGTCGTGGTAGTTCTTGGGCCGCCACAGGGGCAGACCCGGTCCCTGCGGCAAGGCGATGGGAGCGTCCAGCACCAGGGACGAGGGCGTGTAGCCGTTTTCCAGCGCCGTCAGATAGATGAACGGCTTGAACGACGAGCCGGTCTGGCGCATGGCCTGGGAGGCGCGGTTGAACTGGCTCTTGCCATAGGACCAGCCGCCCACCATGGCCAGGACGCGGCCGGTATGGGGATCGATGGCCACCAGGGCACCCTCGACCTTGGGAATTTGGCGCAGGCTGAAGGCATTGGCGGGCAACGGCTTGCCGTCGTCGCCCTTGGCCGCCGGTTCAACCAGGATGACGTCGCCCAGCGCCACAACGTCGGCGGGACGGCGGGGGAAGGGGCCGGTGGCCGAACGCTCCAGGGTGGGGCGCGCCCACTTCATCTCGGAGAAGGGCAGGTGGCCGACCTTGCCGCCCACCAGGCCCAGGGTGGCCTCGTGATCGTTCAGCGCCAGCACCACGGCGGTCTGCCAGGCCTCGTCGGCGCCGCCGGGGCGCGGCACGGCGGCCAGCAGCGGCCCCCAGCCGGCGGCGGCGGGAATACGGGTGACGGGACCGCGCCAGCCGTGGCGGCGGTCATAATTGGCCAATCCCTGGCGCAGCACCCTGGACCCCATGGCCTGCAGCTTGGCGTCCATGGAGGCGCGCACCACCAGTCCGCCCTTCCACAGGGCGGATTCGCCGTACTTGGCCTGCAATTCGCGGCGGATGTCCTCGGCGAAGTAATCGCCGCCCTGGGTGGCCTGCATCTCCTTGCGGGTGCGGACCTCCAGCGGCATGGCGACCATGGTCTGGTATTCGGTCTGGGTGATCTTGCCGTCCTCGAACAGCCGTCCGATCACCCAGTCCCGACGCTCCTTGGCGGCCTGGGGATGGCGATGGGGGTTGTAGTTGTTGGGCGCCTTGGGCAGGGCGGCGAGATAGGCGGCCTCGGCCACGTTCAGCTCGTCCAGGCCCTTGTCGAAATAGTTGAGCGCCGCCGCCGCCACGCCGTAGGCGCCGCTGCCCAGATAAATCTCGTTGAGATACAGCTCGAGGATATGGTCCTTGGAGAAGGTGCGCTCGATGCGCAGCGCCAGGATGGCCTCCTTCACCTTGCGCTCGATGGACACCTCGTTGGTCAGCAGGAAGTTCTTGGCCACCTGCTGGGTGATGGTCGAGGCGCCCACCGGCCGCCGGTCGGCACCCTTGCCCCGGTTCTTCAGGTTGACGGCGATGGCGCGCGCGATGCCCACCGGGTCGATGCCTGCGTGGCTGTAGAAATTCTTGTCCTCGGCCGACAGGAAGGCGTCCTTGACCAGTTGGGGGATGACCGGCAGCGGCACGAACACCCGCTTTTCCACCGCATACTCGGCCACCAGACGGCCGTCGCCACCATAGACGCGGGTGGTGATCGGCGGCTCGTAATGGGCCAGTTGGTGATAGTCGGGCAGCCCCCGGCCGTAATGCCAGAAAACGAACAGCGTCCCGGCCGCGCCAACGATGGCCAGCAGGATCAACAGGCTGAACAGTCCAAGCAGGAAGCGGAACATGGGGTGCGGTGCCTCGCGAACAGGCCCGGTGGTACCGCCTCGCGGCGTCCGGCGTCAAGTGTCGGGAAGATGCAGGCGATAAAAGCGGCTGTCCACCATCATCTGGGCAAGGGAGGCATCCGCCGATGCCTAAGGCTGGCGCGCCGCCGCCTTGATGGGTTCGGGGCAGTCGATGCGGCTGGTCCCCACCAGGGCGGCCTTCATGCCCTTGGGCATACCGCGCATGATGTCCTCGGCCGCCTGGGCCATCTCCGGCCGGCTGGGCGGCGGCCCATTGGTGATCACCATGTGGTTGCCCGGCCCCGAGCGCAGATTGTAGTCGGTCCAGCGATAGACCACCATCCAGCAGGCGGGCACCGTGCGCGGGCAGGTCAGGCACGGCACGGACGGACGGGTCTCGGCCCGGGCGGGAAGCGCCAGTATCGCCGAGAGCAGCAGGAGGCCGAGGCGACTGACCACCGGTTACGGCCGCTTGGCCTTGAGGTTGGGGGGAAAGAAGCGCTCCACCGCCTTGGCGATGGACTTGGCCAGACGGGCGCGGTACTGCGGCTGGCGCAGCATCTTCTCCTCGGACTCGTTGGAGAGGTAGCCCATCTCCACCAGCACCGCCGGCACATCGGGAGCCTTCAGCACGGCGAAGCCGGCGAAGCGGTGGGTATTGCCCAGCAGGTCCATCTCCTGGCCCACCTCATCCACCAGTTCGGTGGCGAAGCCGGCCGAGCGGTTCATGGTCTCGCGCTGGGCCAGATCGATCAGGATGCCGGCCACGTCGGCGGATTCGTGGGTCAGGTCGATGCCGGCGATGAGGTCGGCCTTATTTTCCTTTTCCGCCAGGGCCTGCGCCTCGGCGTCCGAGGCGTTGCGCGACAGGGTATAGACCGACAGGCCGCGGATCTGCGGATTTTGCACCGCGTCGGCGTGAAGCGAGACGAACAGGTCGGCGCCTTGGGCGCGGGCGATGGCGATGCGCTCGCGCAGACGGATGAACACGTCGCGGTCGCGGGTCAGATGCACGCGGTAGCGCCCGTTGCGCTCCAGCATGGCCTTCAGCTCGCGCGCCATGGCCAGGGTGATGTGCTTCTCATAGGTGCCGGACACGCCGGTGGCACCGGGGTCGACGCCGCCATGGCCGGGGTCGATGACGATCACCGGCACGCCGTCCTTGGCCTTGGCGAAGCTCTCCATGGAGGGAGACGGCGGCTGTACCGCCTGCTGGGGGGCCGGCTGGGGAGCGGGCGGAGCCACCTGAGGCGCCGCGACGGACTGGACCGGAGCGGGCGGAGGCGGCGCGGGCCGTTCGGGCGGCGGCGGCATGGGAGCCGACAGCATGGGCGCCCCGGGGGCGCCCCGCGCCGGCTTGTCGGCGGTCTGCGGACGCTCCACCGGCATGGGCGGCGGCACCAGAACGACCGGGGCGGCCGGAACGGGCGCGGCCACCACCACCGGCGCCGAGGTCACCGGTTCCGGCGGCAGGGCGTCGGCGGGAGCATTGGGGCTGGTCACCACGATGCGGCCGGCGGCCGGGGGAGTGACGGCGGGCGGAGTAACGACCGCCTCCGGCAGATGGAACTCCTCCACCGGCTTGGGAGCCGCCTTGGCGGCGGCGGGCGGCGGCGGCGGGGCCAGCTTGGCGGATACCGGCGGCTTCAGGACCGGCGCCTTGGCGCTGGCGGCACCGGCGGCAGGACCGGCGACGGCCAGGAAGGCTTCCCGCGTGGTCTCCGCCAGATCCACCACCAGGCGATAGCTCATGCCGTCGCGCGGCGGAATGATGAAGGCGCTCTTGACCAGGGCGGGCTTGCGCAGGTCCAGCATGATGCGGCCGCCGTCCAGATGCATGGAATTGACCATGCCCCACGGCTTGGGAATGCTGGGCGACCCGGTGAAATCGGCTCCCGACAGATCGATGGCGATGCGGTAGGGATCGGCGACGGGGGTGACCTTGAACGCCACCTGATCGGACAGGTCGAGGACGAAGCGGGTGATGCCGTCGCCGTGAATGCCCAGCCGCGCACCCGACGCCGTCGCCGCCAGGGATTGGGACACGCCGCCCACTCCCCACAGCAACGCCAGGGCCATCAATGCCGAAAGGAAACGCGGTCTGGTCCTCATCTGCCTCATGGCCACGGGCCGATTGGTAAATCCCGTTCACAGCTATAGCGCAGACGCGAACTCAAGCTCAACCCAAAACGCATTGATTCACCAGACTCTTCCCCCGAATTGACCCGGTGTGTGGGCCGGTTGCAACAAGATCGTTGTCGAATGGACTCAGCAAGGCTATTTTGACTGCCCATGAGCTCGCAATATCCGACAGTCCTTTATGGGACGATGGCGTCACGATGGTTCGCAATGACTGCGAACCCGGGGATGCGCCATGGCTCGGACCGCGACGCCAGACTAGAATTCGAAGCCGGGCGGATCCGCCCGCGATCAGGTTCCCGCCGAATGAGGCCAGTGTCCGGTGCCGGACGCGCGGTCGTTTTCCGAGGCGCCGCTGGTTCCAGCGGCAAACTGATTGGTCGCGCGTGCCTACGCGCCGGCTTCGCTGGATCAGACAGCCGCTCGCATGCGCTTAGCGCGTCGCGGGCGGCGCCACGGAGAGATCGCCTTAATGGTCAAGCGTATGTTGATCGATGCCACCCACCCGGAGGAGACCCGGGTCGTGGTGGTCAATGGAACCCGCCTGGAAGAACTGGATGTTGAGACATCCACCAAGCGGCAGCTGAAGGGTAACATTTATCTGGCCAAGGTGGTGAGGGTCGAACCCTCGCTTCAGGCTGCCTTCGTCGAGTACGGGGGCAACCGCCACGGCTTCCTCGCCTTCAGCGAAATCCACCCCGACTACTTCCAGATTCCGGTGGCCGACCGTCAGGCGCTGCTGGCCGCCCAGCGCGCCGAGGTGATGCGCGAGGCCACCAACGACCGCGACGACGCCGAGCCTATCGGCGAGGGCCATCTGGCCGCCGAGGCCGTCGCCGAGCAGACCGACGGCACCACCGTCGAGGACGCTCCCGCCTCCGACAACGGTGAAAACGGCGAGGGCGGCGAACCGGCGCCGCGCAAGCGCCATGTGGAAACCGTGGGCGGCGACGACGACGCCGAGAACGAGCGCCGCCGCGCCCGTTTGCTGCGCAACTACAAGATTCAGGAAGTGATCAAGCGCCGGCAGATCATGCTGGTGCAGGTGGTCAAGGAGGAGCGCGGCAACAAGGGCGCGGCTCTCACCACCTATCTGTCCCTGGCCGGCCGCTATTGCGTGCTGATGCCCAACACCGCCCGTGGCGGCGGGGTGTCGCGCAAGATCGTCAGCGCCACCGATCGCCGCCGCCTCAAGTCCATCGCCAACGAGATGGACATTCCCGACGGCATGGCGGTGATCATCCGCACCGCCGGCTCCGAGCGCTCCAAGACCGAGATCAAGCGCGACTACGAATACCTGCTGCGCATGTGGGACAGCGTGCGCGAGCTGACTCTCAAGTCCAGCGCGCCCTCCCTGGTCTATGAAGAGGCCAGCCTGATCAAGCGCTCGATCCGCGACCTTTATTCCCGCGACATCGACGAAGTGCTGGTGGACGGCGACGAGGGCTATCGCCTGGCCAAGGACTACATGCGCATGCTGACGCCGTCGCATGCCAAGAAGGTCCAGCCCTACAAGGACCCGGTGATGCCCATGTTCCACCGCTATCAGGTGGAAGCCCAGCTCGACGCCATGCATTCGCCGGTGGTCCAGCTGAAGTCGGGCGGCTACATCGTCATCAGCCAGACCGAGGCGCTGGTCGCCATCGACGTCAACTCGGGCCGCGCCACCAAGGAGCGCCACATCGAGGAGACGGCGCTCAAGACCAATATGGAGGCCTCCGACGAGGTGGCCCGCCAGTTGCGCCTGCGCGATCTGGCCGGCCTGATCGTCATCGACTTCATCGACATGGAGGAGAACCGCAACAACCATGCGGTTGAGCGCCGCCTGAAGGAAGCGCTGAAGAACGACCGCGCCCGCATCCAGGTGGGCAAGATCAGCGCCTTCGGCCTGCTGGAACTGTCGCGCCAGCGCCTGCGCCCCAGCTTGCAGGAAACCACCTTCAGCCCCTGCCCCCATTGCGGCGGCACCGGTCTGGTGCGTTCGGTGGAATCGGCCGCCGTGCACATCCTGCGCGCCATCGAGGAAGAGGGCATCCGCCGCCGTTCTTCCGAGATCACCGTCTATGTGCCCACCGCCATCGCGCTGTACATCCTGAACCAGAAGCGCTCGGCGCTCGCCGCCATCGAGGAACGCTACGAGTTCGACGTGCTGCTTTCCGGCGATGACACCCTGATCCCGCCGGCTTTCCGCATGGACAAGGTCAAGGCCGAGTTCCGCCCCGACGAGCCGCCGCGCGCCGCCATCTCCATGGATGACGCCGCCCATCGGCCGCCGGTCGAGGCCGAGCCGGAAGAGGCCGAGGAAGAAGAGGACGAGGAGGAGGAAGCTCAGCCCGAGCGCTCGGCCCGGGCCAGGGACGAGCGGGTCAGGGAGGAGCGGCCCAAGGAAGACCGGGGCGAGGAAGACCGGGGCGAGGACAGCGAGGGTCGCAAGCGCCGCCGCCGCCGCCGTCGCCGCCGGAAGCCCGGCGATGACCGTCCCGAGCAGGAGGGTGAGGCCGCTGTCGCCGGCGAGGACCACCCCCACGCCGAGGGCGAGGGTGAATCCGAGGCCGGTGACGATGAAGCCGAGACCGAGGCCGAGGGCGAGGGTGAAGGCACCCGGACCGAGGGAGGCGACGACGATCAGCCGCGCAAGCGCCGCCGTGGCCGCCGGGGTGGCCGCCGCCGGCGTCGCCGTGACGGCGAAGGTGAGGGCGAGGGGGAAGGCGGCGAGGCCGGCGAAGGCTCCGAAGCCGCCGAGACCGCTGACTCCGTAGCCGAGGAAACGGCCGCCCAGGCCGAAGCCTCTCCGGAAACGGAAGCCGCCGCGCCCGCCGACGAGACCGCTCCCCAAGCCGTCTCCGAGGAAAAGCCCAAGCGCAAGCGTGCCCCGGCCAAGAAGAAGGTCGAAGCCGAAGCCGAGACCGAGGCCAAGGCCGAACCCAAGGCCAAGCCCAGGTCCAGGTCCAAGGCCGCCGCCGCCGCCGCGGAACCGGCCGCTGCCGAGGAAAAGCCCAAGCGCAAGCGCGCCCCGGCCAAGAAGAAGGCCGAAGCCCAGGTGGAAGCCCAGCCCGAAGCCGTGGTCACCGAGGAACCGGCGGAGACCGCCGCTCCCGAACCGGTGGCCGTGGTCGCGGAACCCGCCCCGGCGCCCCAGCCGGAGCCCGAGCCGGTCGCGGCGCCCACCGCCGAGCCGGTGGCCGAGGCCGAGCCTCCGGCCCCGGCCAAGCCGCCGCGCAAGGGCTGGTGGAACCGCCTGATGTCCTGATTCGACGTGTGCGGCCCCCGGTTTTTCCGGGGGCCGCCTGTCGCAGCAGAGGTGCCGGCCCTGCATGAGGACCCTCCGTCCGCTCATCGCCGCCCTGGTCCTGTTTGTTTCCGCCACGGCGGCGGCGGCCACTCCCGCCTTCCTGGCCTCCCAGACCGAGCAGACCCTGTCCTTCGCCGTCACCCGCAACGGCGGCCCCATCGGCTACCACACCTATGCCTTCCGGCCGCGCAAGGGCGGCTTCGAGGTGCATGTGGAGGCCGACATAAGGGTCAGCGTCCTGCTCATCCCCTTCTTCGTCTACGAACAGCAAGGCGTCGAAATCTGGGAGAACGGCCGGCTCAAATCGCTGGATTACGTCACCAACGACGACGGCGAGCGTCACGCGGTCAAGGCCGAGGTGACCGGGGGCAAGATGCGGGTATCGGTGGACGGCAAGCCGCCCACCAGCCACCCCGAGATGCTGCCCGGCTCCCTGTGGCATCCCCCCTCGCCCCACCTCACCATGATGCTCGATCCCGGCGACGGCAATCCGACGCCGCTGAAGGTCCAGGTGCTGGGCGAGGACACCATCATGGTACGGGGTAAGCCAACCCGCGCCACGCGCTGGCTGTGGGACGACGGATTGCGCCGGGAATTGTGGTACGATGCCGACCAAACCCTGGTCCAGGTCTGGATCAGGGGTGATGACGGCTCGGACATCTATTACGTCCTGAAATAGGCGGGGCTCATGCGTATCTTGTTGGTGGAAGACAATGACCGTCTGGCCGAGTTCATCTCCACCGGGTTGAAGAATGCCGGTTTCGTGCCCGACGTGTTCGGCACCGTGGCCGACGCGGTGGCCGCCTTCGATTCCGCCGCGTATCAGGCGGCGATCCTCGATCTCGGCCTGCCCGACGGCGATGGTCTCGATATCATCCGCAGCCAGCGGGCCAAGGCCGCCCCCTGCCCCATGATGGTGCTGACCGCCCGCGACGGCGTCAGCGACCGGGTATCGGGGCTGAACGCCGGAGCCGACGACTATCTGCTGAAGCCCTTCGCCATGGAGGAACTGATCGCCCGCCTGCGCGCCATCCTGCGCCGCCCCGGCGCGGCGCTTTCGGTGGAGCTGAGCCTGGGCAACCTGACCTTCGACACCGCCGGGCGCGAGGTGCGGGTGGACGGCAGGCTGGTGCCCATGCCCCGGCGCGAGATGGAGATGCTGGAGCATCTGCTGCGCCGCTCGGGCAAGGTGGTGTCCAAGCGCTCGCTGGAAGAGGGGCTGTACGGCTTCGACGACGACGTCACCCCCAATTCGGTGGAGGTGCTGGTATCGCGCCTGCGCAAGCGCCTGCAGCAGACGGGGGCGCGGATCACCGTCCACACCCTGCGCGGCATCGGCTACATGTTGGCGGACGGGACTTCTTGATCCGCCAGCCGCCGGCCATCCTGTGGCGCATCGTCGTCCGGCTGTCGCTGACGACCCTGGTCGCCATCGTTCTGGCCTATTCCTGGCTGTGGTGGAAGTACCACTCGGTCACCGAGATCATGCGCGACACCTATCTGATCGAGCAGGCGGTCTCCATCCGCAATCAGGTGGCCGTGCTGCCCGGCGGCAAGATCGCCGTCGACCTGCCACCGGTGCAATTGGCCTCCTATGCCGAGTCCGAGGGAGGCCTGCGCTTCGCGGTGCGTGACCGGGCGAGCGGCGCCGTCCTGGTCAAGGGCGGCGAAGCGGTGGGACCGGTGCCCGAGATGGGCGACGGCCCCCGCCTTTACCGCCACAACCCCGACGGCCCCGGCCCGGTCCTGATGTTCGGCGCCGCCGTCCTGCTGGGCACCCAAATAGGGGAACTGGTGATCCAGGTGGAGGAAACCGGCAGCGATTTCGACGCCATGACCCGCTCGCTGGTGGAGCGCTTCGCCCGCGAGGGCGGGTGGCTGGGGGCGCCGTTCCTGTTCGCCATGCTGCTGGTCAGCCTGGTGACCATCCGCAACTCGCTGCTGCCGCTGCGGCGCCTGTCGGAACAGGCCGCCGCCATCGGCCCGTCCAGCACCGATATCCGCCTGCCGGAAGCAGAGGTCCCGCGCGAGATCTTGCCGCTGGTCCACGCCGTCAACAGCGCTCTCGACCGGATCGAGGCGGGGTTCCGCATCCAGCGCGACTTCACCGCCGACGCCGCTCACGAATTGCGCACGCCGCTGGCGGTGCTACGCGCCCATATCGAGACCCTGCCCGACCCCGCCACCCGCGAGGCCCTGGTGCGCGACGTGGATTCCATGACCCAGCTGGTCGGCCAGTTGCTGGCCGTGGCCCGCGCCGAGGCGCTGACCGTCGCCATGGACGAGGAGGCCGATCTCAACACCGTCGCCGTGGACGTGTGCAGCTTCCTGGCCCCCATGGCCTTGAAGCAGCGCCGCATGATCGAGGTCATCGCGGCCCCGGGCGACTGCCCGGTCACCGCCAATGCCGAGGCGGTGTTCAACGCCCTGCGCAATCTGGTGGAAAACGCCCTGACCCATACGCCGCCCGACACCACCGTCACCGTCCGGGTGGAGGCCCCCGCCATCCTGCGGGTCGAAGATCGCGGCCCAGGCGTTCCCGCCGAACTGCGCGAGCGCATCTTCCAGCGCTTTTGGCGGGCAGAGCGGCGCAAGAGCGGCTCGGGCCTGGGACTGGCCATCGTCCGCGAAATCATGCAGGCCCATGGCGGGCGGGTTGAGGTGGACGACCGCCCCGGCGGCGGCGCGGTGTTCTCTCTGATCTTCGCCGATCAGGGCGCCCAGCGGCGATAGGCCAGGGCGCCGAGAATACAGGTCATGCCGCCCAGCACCATGGTGGGCTGGGGACCGATACGCTCGGACGCCAGTCCCGCCAGCAGCGAGCCCAGGGGCATGGCCACCATGAAGGTCATGCTGTAAAGCGCCATGGTCCGTGCCCGGAAGGCATCGGGCACCAGGGTCTGGACCAAGGTCTGGGACGCGGTGTTGTGGGCCACCAGCCCCATGCCGGCCAGGGCAAGCAGCCCCACCGACAGGAGCGGCACCGAGGACAGGGAAAAGGCCACCAGGGCGGCGCCGAACCAGCACAGCCCCCAGACCACCCTGGCGCGCGAGGCTCCGCCCGCCGGCCCGGCCACCGCCAGCGAGGCCAGCAGGGCACCCGCCCCCGACCCGCTCATCAGCAGCCCCAGCATCCCCGGTCCGCCCGCCAGGACCCGGTCGGCGAACACCGGCATCAGCACGCTGAACGACATGCCCATCATGCCGGCCAGGCCCAGCATGCCCATCAGCGCCAGGATGGGCCGGTGCCCGGCCACGAAGGCAAGGCCGTCCTTCACCCGCGACAGCATGCTTTCGCCGGTCGGCGCGGGCGGACCGCCCTCGGGTTCGGACATCAGGGCCAGGGCAGCCAGCACCGCCAGGAAGCTGGCGGCATTGATGGCGAAGCACCAGCCCTCTCCCACCGCCGCCACCAGGGCTCCGGCCGCCGCCGGCGCCACCAGCCGCGCCGCGTTGAAGATGGAGGCATCCAGCGCCACGGCGTTGCCCAGGTCCTCCTTGCCCACCAGATCGACGGTGAAGGCCTGGCGGGCGGGAATATCGGCCGCGTTGATGATGCCGAACAGCACCGCCAGGACCAGGACGTGCCAGACCTCGACCCATCCGGCCAGGGTCAGCGCCGCCAGCATCGCCGCCTGCAACAGGAAGGCTCCCTGGGTGACCAGGATCAGCCGCCGCCGCGACAGGCTCTCGGCCGCGGCGCCCCCCAGCAATCCGAAGACGAAGACCGGAATCTGGCTGGCGAAGCCCACCAGTCCCAGCATCTCGGCCGAGCCGGTCAGGCGGTAGACCAGCCAGCTTTGCCCCACCATCTGCATCCACGATCCCATCAGCGACACCGCCTGGCCGCAGAAGAACAGGCGGTATCCGGGGTGGCGCAGGGCCTGGCCCCACGAACGGGGGACACGGCTGGAATGGGATGCGGTCATGACGGTGATCATGGCATCGTCCCGCCTTTGGGGCTATCCTGTGAGCAGAGATAGGGAGGCCGCGATGGCACGAATCGTGGTCCTGGGCAGCGTTGCCCGCGACGAAGTCATCCACCTGGATCACCGCCTGCGGGAGGGAGCCCACCTGCAGGGCACGCCTCCCGTCGCCCGATTGGGCGGCGGCGGTGCCAATACGGCCATCGCCCTGTCCCACGCCGGCCACGAGGTTTCCCTGGTGGCGGCGGTGGGAACCGATCCCCTGGCCGATGAAATGCTGGCCGAGTTGTCCCGCCACGGCGTCGATATCGGCCCGGTCACCCGTATCTCCGGCCCCAGCACCCATTCGCTGGTCCTGCTGGACCCCGAGGGCGAGCGCACCATCATCAACCTGACCCGGGCACGGGAAAGCCGCCCGCCCCGTCGCCTGCTCGATCTGGACGCCGATTGCGTCTATGTGCGCTCCAGCGGACCGAATCTGGCGGAACTGCTGCGGTCCAAGGCGGCGCTGTGCCCCATCGTCGCCCAGTTTCACCCGCTGGCGGAGGGCCACCTTCCCGCCCAGGTGCTGGTCGGCTCGCACGGGGACCTGGATGCCCGGATTCTGGCAGACCCCCTGGGCGAAGGCCGCCGGTTGGCCGGCGACGTCCTGCGCTGGGTGGTGATCACCCATGGGGCGGAAGGGGCCGAAGCGTTCGGCGTCGAGGGACAGCGGCTGCGGGCCACCGCCCCCGATGTCAAGGTGGTGGACACCACCGGAGCCGGCGACGCCTTCGCCGCCGGCTTGGCCCATGCCCTGGCCCTGAGGCTGGACATGGCCCAGGCGCTGCCGCTGGCGGTGCGCTGGGGCGCGGCCAAGGTGACCCGGATGGGGTCTTTCCTCGACCGCGAATCCGTCAGGGAAATCCTCAGAGAATCGACTGGCCGGTCTTCGCCCAGTCGGCCATGAAGGCGGCCAGCCCCTTGTCGGTCAGCGGATGCTGAACCATCTGACGCAGCACCGACGGCGGCATGGTGACCACATGGGCGCCCAGCCGCGCCGCATCGGTCACATGCATGGGATGGCGGATGGAGGCGGCCAGCACCTCGGTGCGGAAGGCCGGATACTCGCGGTAGATTCCGACGATGTCGGCGATCAGCTCCATGCCGTCCTGGCCGATATCGTCCAGACGCCCGACGAAGGGCGAGATGAAGGTGGCGCCGGCCTTGGCGGCCAGGATGGCCTGATTGGCCGAGAAGCACAGGGTGACATTGACCTTGACGCCGTCATCGGACAGCACCTTGCAGGTCTTGAGACCGGCCGGGGTCAGCGGCACCTTGACCGCCACGTTGGGGCGCAGACCCGCCAGCTTGCGGCCCTCGGCCAGCATGGTCTCGAAATCGGTGGCGGCCACCTCGGCCGAGACGGGGCCGGGCACGATGTCGCAAATCTCGGCGATCACGTCGAGAATCTTGCGCCCCGACTTGGCGATCAGCGACGGATTGGTGGTGACGCCGTCCACCAGACCGGTGGCGGCAAGCTCGCTGATTTCGGCGACTTCGGCGGTATCGATGAAGAACTTCATGAAAAGGCCCCTGCTCTTGGCGTTTGCGGGGCCCAGACTACCAGGGAGGGGCGTGCCGTCAATCGGCGGCGCGCTTCAGCACCTCGGTGATGGTCACCGCCAGATGGTCCTCGACCACCACCACTTCGGCGCGGCAGACCTTCTTGCGGTTGACGTAAAGATCGACGGGGTCGTTGACCTTGCGGTCCAGTTCCACCACGGCGCCGCGGCCCAGCTTCAGCAATTGGGCGATGGGCAGGTTGGCGGTCCCCAGCACCGCCGACAGTTCCACCGAGACGTCGTAGACCGCCTCGCGGTTCTCTCCCAGACCCAGGGCTGCGTTGATCGCGTCGTCGCTGTCGGCCATGTTGTTTCATCCTTTTGGCCCAGAACACGCGGGCCTTCACAATATATAGCATACCCGGCATTTCCGAACATCCGGTTAACCGGATTTTGCAGGGCGCTTGCATATTGGAGACGGTTGCGATTTTGCCCTCCACCTCGCTATGATCCGGCCGGGCAGAGGAAGGGCGCATGAGCACGGAAATCTATTCCTGCCGCGAAGGCCAGGAGCTCAAGCAGGGCAAGCTGGATTATTCCGACATCGACGATCGCGAGACTGCCGAGATCGACGCCAAACGACGCTGCAAGCTCGACCCCACCATCAAGAAGGTGGCTTATTACAAGGTGGCCGCCGATGGCGAGTTCCGCCTGTTCTTTTCCTACACCAATCCCCATTGCCGGCCCGCCCCCAAGGCCAAGCCGGCCGGCGGCGCCCTTGTCGCCCGCAAGCCGACCCCGAAAAAGACGCCTACCCCCAAGCCGGGCCTCCTCGCCCGGCTGAAAAAGTCGATCGGCCTCAAGTGAAACTGGAACTGCTGCACTGCCATCCGCCCGAAGGTCCCGCGACCGGGCGGCCGTCGCTATTGTTCGTCCACGGCTCCTATTGCGGCGCCTGGGTGTGGGCCGAACGCTTCATGCCGTTCTTCGCCCGCCGGGGCTGGTCGTCCCACGCCGTATCGCTGCGCGGCCACGGCGAGAGCGAGGGCGGCTTCAACTATGCGTCCCTGGCCGATTACATCACCGATATCCATTCGGCCATGGAGCATGTGGGCGGCGAGGTGATCCTGGTCGGCCATTCCATGGGCGGTCTGCTGGTCCAGCACTGCCTGGCCGGGGACGAGCGCGTCCGCGCCGCCGTGCTGATGGCCAGCGTGCCGCCATCGGGCCTGATGTCGTCGGCGCTGCATCTGTCGCTGTTCTCGCCCGACGTCTGCCTGCAGTTCGGGTTGCTGCAGGCCCTGGGGCCGTCGGTGGTGAAGGGCGAGGTCATCCGTCGCGCCTTCTTCTCGGATGCCACGCCGGCCGACACCCTGGCCCATCTGCTGCCCCGGCTGCAGAAGGAATCCCACCGCATCTGCGTCGAGCTGCTCAACCCCGAGCGGCCCCGCCTGCCCTTGGGCCGGCGGCGCCCCGATATCCTGGTGATGGGCGGCGACCGCGACGTGCTGGTCCCCACCGCCGCCCTGATGGAGACCGCCACCTATTTCGACGCCGACCTGTCCATGCTGGCCGGCGCGCCCCATGGGCTGATGCTCGATGATTGCTGGTGGCAGCCGACGGCGGAGCGGACGTTGTCCTGGCTGGATACCAAAGGCTTCTGAAATACAATCAAGGTATTCGCCGATTATTCATCCGAACCTGTCCTTTGGGAATAATCCAGGTTGCCGCGTCCCTATCTCCTTCTTCCATGGGCGATTCACCCGAGGACCGGCGGCGACTCATTGCCGAGTTATGTTAGCGCTTCCCTTCGGACCCCCAGGGGGGTATGCTTAACGTTGGATTAATCTAGGTTTTGTGTATCTAGGCTCCCCAATCATGGCATTGAGCACCAAACAGGTCGGATCGGCGGCGGCGGCGTCCAGTGTGGCGGCGGCGACGGCCCGTGTCGGCACTGGCGGGCGCAATGTCGCCTCCTCGACCCGGCCCGATGTGGAGCGCCTCGACTACGCCCAGCACATGGGCCTCAACGAGGAATCCCTCCTCCGGTTCCAGCAGGAAAATGGAATCAATCCCGACGGCAGCCGCCGTCAGCGCGACGGGCGGGGCGGCTTCGCGCCGCAGACCTCGTTGCGCATATTCGAATATGGCACCGACACCTCCGAGGACGGCAGCGACCCGACCTCGTCCCGGATTTTCCTCAACGACGTCCTGCGCGGCGTCGGCACCTACGAGCAGAATATCCGCATCACCTCGCCCGGCTCGGTCAAGCCCGGCAGCGTGATGAACTATCTGTACTGAGCCATTCCCCCATCGCCGGAACCACGGTCGCGCTATCGCCCCTCGCGGGTCGCCGTCTTGTAGAGTTCGTCCTGATTGGCCGCGACGATGCGGAAGATGGTGGGATCGATTTCCCCGGCCTCGACCATTTTCCGCATGATCGCCACCACCTCGTCGGCGCGGAGCCGCCCGCGATAGGGACGTTTCTGGCATAAAGCCTGGAAGATGTCGCAGATGGTGAGGACGCGGGTTTCCTCATCGATCTGATCGCCGCTCCAGCCGAACGGATAGCCGGTGCCGTTGAGCTTTTCGTGGTGGTTGGAGGCCCAGCGGCCGATGGGCGTTCCGGGAAACAGCGCCGCCAGGACCATCTTGCTGTCCATGGGATGGCGCAACATGATGTCCCGCTCGGTCTCGGTCAGGGCCCCCGGCTTTTCCAGGATTTCATCCGGCGTGCGAAGCTTGCCGATGTCGTGCAGCAGGGCGGCCAGACGCAGCATCTGCCGGCGACGCGGCGAGAAGCCCAGCATGTTGGTCACGGCATAGGTCAGATCGGCGACCCGCAGGCTGTGGTCATGGGTGAACGGACTCTTGGCGTCGACGATCTGGGAAATCATCTCGCCCAGGGCCAAGAGGTCGTCGAATCCGAGGATCATGGAGTGATCCCAGAAGGACAGGGTCTCGAAGATGGCAGAATCGAGGAATTCGTCCTCGGTCTCGAGCCAGAAACTGTCCCTGAGGATCGCCTGATTCAGGGCGTCGAACAGGTCGGGAGCGAACAGGCTTCCCGACAGCGGGGCCAGCTTGGCGACGATCTGGTCGCGGTGGCGCAGCACCTCGTAGGCATGGTGGGTGGAGAGATAGGCGGAGCGCACCACGTCCAGGCGGTCGGTCAGGAAAATCAGGTTAGCGACACGCCCGGTGCTCTCGTCCAGCCAGTCCGGCAGTTCATTCCATCTGGTATGATGGAAACGGACCGCCCCAGCATATTGGGCAAAGGGCGGGAAGCCGTCGAGGAAGTCGCCGCCGCGCAGGCAGTGCTCCCCCGCCCCCTTCCACTCGATCTCGTCGACCAGCTTCTGGTGGGCCGCCGTCGAGGATACCCCGCAATCATGGATCATGCCGGCGATCAGGGCGAAATGCCGCATCTCGCGATCCCATCCCAACTCATGGGCGACACGGTGGGTCATCAGGCCGACACGGCGGCCATGGCTCTGGTCGTCGATGCCCACGTAGTCGAGCGCCTTGGTGACCGTATGGGCGACGCGGCCGAGATCGATGTGCATTCCATCGGAAATGGAGTCCTGACGATGGACATTCACTATGGCAACTCCACTTAAACGAGAGACCGCAAGCGCCGAAAGCCCGCCACCCATGGCGGTTAATTCCTTGAAATAAAAGATATACCTTGATATTTGCGGGTAGACCCAAGATGCCTCGGCCACCCAGTCCTGAAATATAGCCGATGCCCGGACGCCGCGTCTCCTGTGAAGACGCCCTATAGTGCGTCAGCTTTATGGCGACGCACGCCGAAGTCAGCCCTTGGCGCCGGCCTGGTCCAGATACTGCTTCTTCTGATCCATATCCCGGTCGGAATCGGCGAAGCGGCCGGCGATGGCCCTGAACTCGTCCTGAAGCGCCAGGAAGGCGTCGACGATGTCGGGATCGAAGTGGCTGCCGGCCCCTTCCCGGATGATCTCCACCGCCTTTTCGTGAGGCATGCCTTCCTTGTAGACCCGGCGGCTGATCAGAGCGTCGTAGACATCGGCCACCGCCATCAGGCGGGCGGAGACCGGAATATCGTCGCCGCCGATGCCCTGGGGATAGCCGCTGCCGTCCCACTTCTCCTGGTGGCCGTAGGCGATCTCCTTGGCCATGGCCAGGAACTCCACCGGGGTGCCCAGCGACCGTTCGGCATGTTCGATGGCGTCGCGGCCCAGCGTGGTGTGGGTCTTCATGATCTCGAACTCGGCGGGCTCGAAGCGGCCGGGCTTGAGCAGGATACGGTCGGGAATGCCCACCTTGCCGATATCGTGCAGCGGCGCCGACTTGAACAGCATGTCGATGACGCCATCATCGAGGGCGGCGGAAAAGCGGGGATGGTCCTTCAGCTTCTCGGCCAGGGCACGGACATAGAACTGGGTGCGGCGGATGTGGTTGCCGGTATCGGAATCCCGCGTCTCGGCCAGCGAAGCCATGGCGAGGATGGTGACGTCCTGGATGGCGGCCAGCTCGCGGGTGCGGCGCGCCACCTCGGCCGCCAGATAATCGGCCTTGTCGCGCAGGAAGTCGGAACTGGCCTTGAGCTTCAGGTGGGTCTCGACCCGGGCCAGGATCACCGCCGGGGTGATGGGCTTGGTGACGTAATCCACCGCCCCCATCTTCAGCCCGGCCTCCTCGTCCTCGCTGCCGCTCATGGCGGTAAGGAAGATCACCGGGATGTCGCGGGTGGTCCGCTCGGCCTTCAGGCGGCGGCAGACCTCGTGCCCGTCCATGCCGGGCATCATGATGTCCAGCAGGATCAGGTCGGGCGGGGCCTCCGAGCCGGTGATGGACAGGGCCTTCTCGCCGTTGTTGGCGATCTTGACCCGGTAGCGGTCCTTGAGCAGGCCGCTCATCAGCTTCAGATTGTCGGGCGTGTCGTCGACCACCAGAATGGTCGGGCGGCTGTCCTCGCTCATGGCAGGGTCACCTTCAGGGCGCGCTCGACGGATTTCTTGACGGCGGCGATGGACACCGGCTTGACCAAATAGCCGGAAACCCTGAGGCCCTTGGCCGTCAACACCGCCTCCTCCCCCGAATCCGAGGTCAGCATCACCACCGGAGTGGAGGCCACCTCGGGAATGGGAGCCTTCTGCAGGGTCGCCACATAGGCGAAACCATCCTCGCCCGGCATGTGGATGTCGCACAGCACCACGCTGGGGCGGACGCGCAGGGTCTCGGAGATGGCGGCCTTGACGTCGCCCGCGTCGTAAAGGTTGGACGGCGGAATGCCGATCTGCATGAGGATCTGGCGAAGGGTCAGCCGGATGAAGGGTTCGTCGTCGACCAGCAGCACCTTGATCCGGCGCAGTTCCGTTTCGTTCATGGGGCACCTTTGTCGGCAAGAATGGAAGCGAGGGCGTCGCGCAGTTCGGCCAGGGTGGCGGGCAGCAGCGGCACCAGCATGGCGACCGCCTCGCCGTTGCCGGCCTTGGCGACATTCTCCAAATCGGCGGCCAGACGGCCGAGCCGCATGGCGCCGGCCGTGTTGGCGGTTCCCTTGAGGCCGTGGGCGACCTCGCGCAGGGCGGCCAGGTCGGCCTCCGTCTCGATACGGGCCACCTTGGCCCCGGCATCGTCGAGGAAGGCGGCCAGGATGGGGCCAAGCCGCGCCATGTCCCACTTATAGATCGGCCCCATGCGCTGGAAGTCGAACACGTCGGGGTCGATCTCCGGCAAGGCCGGGGCCGGCGCCTCGGCGGGCTTGTCATCCAGCAGGGCCAGCGCCTTGTCGAAGTCGAAATCTCCCACATGGCGGGCAATGCGGTCGGCCCGGTCGCCGAGAGCCGAGCGCAGCAGGGCGAGGTTGGCGACCACCAGTTCCTCGGCCTCGGCATCGCTGTCGGCCAGCAGGGCACGCAATTGCCCGATCACCGCCCCGGCATCACCCACGACGGGATCGGCGGCCTCGGCCCGGGGCGCCATCGCCCGCTCCACCCGGCCGGTCATCTCCAGCAGCGGCGGCTCCAGCGCCGCAAGTTCGGCCTTGGCGTCGCCACCGGCCTTGATCGCGGCCTCGGCGCTTGCGGCCTGGGTCTGCAGCCCGCAAGCGCCCACATTGCCGGCGATGCTCTTCAAGGTATGGGCGAGACGTTCGGCGGTGGCGGCATCACCAGCGGCCAGGGCGGTGCGGATCGCGTCCACCGCCCCCTTCTGCCCGGCGGCGAACTTGCGCAGCATCTCGAGATAAAGCGGCCGCTTGCCCCGCACCCGCTTCAGCCCGTCGGCGGTATCCAGGCCGGGAATATCGGTGGGAATCTCCGCCGCGACGGCCGCGACGGAAGCCGGAGCCGCCGAAGCGACGGCCGGGACCGGCGCGGCCCGATGCCACTTCAACAGGGTGGCGAACATCTCATCGGGATCGATGGGCTTGGCCAGGTGGTCGTTCATGCCCGCCTCCAGGCAGCGTTCCTTGTCGGCCTGCATGGCGTTGGCGGTCATGGCTATGATGGGCAGGGTGGACAGGCCCAGCCTGCGGATTTCACGCGTCGCGGCCACGCCGTCCATCACCGGCATCTGCATGTCCATCAGCACGATGTCGTAGGGGGCCACCTTGACCTTGTCCACGGCGATCTGGCCGTTCTCGGCGATCTCCACCACCACGCCGCCATCGGCCAGCAATTCGGTGGCCACCTGCTGGTTGAAGTCGTTGTCCTCGACCAGCAGGACCCTGAGACCCTTGAGGCCGGACAGATCGATATCGGACACCTCCGCGCCCCGCTCGTCGCCGGGTTCCTCCTCCTGCACCGCCCCCAGGGAACGCATGGCGGAATCGAACAGCAGCGAGGGATTGACCGGCTTGATCAACACCTCCTCGATACCGGCATTCTCCGCCCCTTTCATGACCTCCTCGCGGCCATGGGCGGTCACCATGATCATGTGGGGGGTCGTGGCAAGGCCGAGGCCCTTGATGGCATAGGCCGTCTCGATGCCGTCCATGCCGGGCATCTGCCAGTCGAGGAAGACGATCTCGTAGGGATCGCCGCCCACGCTGCGGCGCACCGCCTCCACCGCCATCGCACCGGATTCCACGTCGTCCACCTTGAACGACATGGAGACCAGCATGTCGACCAGCACGGCGCGGGCATTCTCGTTGTCGTCCACCACCAGCATGCGCCGGCCGCGCAGATCGGGCTTGGGCAGCAGCTTGCGGCGCGGCTTGCCCTTGCCCAGCGTGGCGGTGAACCAGAAGGTCGAGCCCTTGCCCGGCTCGGATTCGACGCCGACGCCGCCCCCCATCAGCTCCGCCAGCTTCTTGGAGATGGCCAGCCCCAGGCCGGTACCGCCGTACTTGCGGGTGGTGGAGGAATCCGCCTGCTGGAAGCTCTGGAACAGGCGCCCCCTCTGTTCCTCGGTCAGGCCGATGCCGGTGTCCCTGACCTCGAACCGCAGCACCACCTCTCCCCCTAAGTCCTGGCCCAGACGGACCCGGATGGTGATTTCGCCGTCTTCCGTGAACTTCACCGCGTTGTTGGCGTAGTTGATGAGGATCTGCCCCAGGCGCAACGGGTCGCCCACCATGTCGTTGGGCACGTCGGGAGCCACGTCGAACACCAGTTCCAGCCCCTTGGCCGAGGCTTTGTCGGTGATCAGGTTGGCGACGTTGTCCAGCACCTTGTCCAGATGGACCTCGGTGTTCTCCACCGCCAGCTTGCCGGCCTCGATCTTCGAAAAATCGAGGATGTCGTTGATGATGCCCAGCAGGTGCTGGCCCGATTGCTGGATCTTGCGGACATAATCCTTCTGGCGCGGATTGAGCTCGGTCTTCAGGGCCAGATGGCTCATGCCGATGATGGCGTTCATGGGAGTACGGATTTCGTGGCTCATATTGGCCAGGAAATCGGCCTTGGCCTGGGAGGCCGCCTCGGCCAGATCCTTGGCGTGCCTCAGGTTCTCGGCGGCCTGCTTGCGCTCGGTGATGTCGACGAAGGTCCCCACCAGCCCGCCGGGCGAGCCGTCCGCCTTGCGAAAGCCCGAGACGTAATAGAGCGTGTCGTGAACCTTGCCGTCGGCGAAGGGGATGGGCATCTCCTTTTGCACCGCCGAGGCGTTGGCGATGACCGCCTCGTCCTCGGCCTGATAGGCGACGCGGTCGGCTTCCGGCAGGTAGTCGAGGTCGAGGACCGCTTTGCCCAGCAGAACCTCGCGGCCGACGGCGAAAGTCTGCTCGTAGGCGCGGTTGACGCCCAGGAAGCGGGCATCCGGCCCCTTGTAGAACAGAGGATAGGGGATGGTGTCGACCATGGCCTGCTGGAACATGGCCTGATCGCGAATGGCGTTCTCCGCCCCCTTGCGGTCGCTGATGTCCAGCAGCCAGGCCAGGACGCCGGCTTCACCCATATAGGTGATCGGTATGTAGGTGACCAGCATGTCCAGCGGCGTCTTGTCGATGCTCCACATCTGGACTTCCCGGTTGGTCACGATGCCATCCCGTTTCAGGGTGGCGAGCAAGGCGTCGCGATCCTCCTGGCGGACGTAGACGTCGGGTGCCCTGTCGCCCACGTGGAAGCCGAACTTCTCGTTCACGATGGGATTGGCGAAGCGGATGGTCCCGTTGGTGGTGATGGCGATGCTGATGGGACTGCGGTCCAGGATGTTCTGCAGCCGCTCCCGCTCGGCGGCCAGGGCCTCGGCGGCGGCCTTGCGCTCGGTGATGTCGCGGAACGAGACCACGGTGCCCACCACCCGGCCGTCCTTGACCACCGGCGTGGTGCCGTATTCCACGGGAAAGCTGGTCCCGTCCTTGCGCCACAGCACCTCGTCGTCCACGCTTCGCGGCCGGCCGTCCCGGCTGGTGAGGAACATCGGGCAGCATTCGCGGGGGAAGTCTCTGCCGTCGGGATAGGTGTGGTGGACCAGGGCATGCATGGCCTTGCCCACCAGATCCTCCACCTCGAAGCCCAGCATCCGGGCTCCGGCCGGATTGACGAAGGAGACGGAGCCGTCGGGATTGAGACCGCAGATCCCCTCGTCCACCGACCCCAGGAGCAGGCGCGAGCGCTCCTCGGCCTCGGCCAACTGGTCGTTGATGGCCTCCAGCTCCTGCTTGCGGGCGGCGAGCTGCCGCTCCGAGGCGGCCAGGGTGGCGGCCTGAACCTGGGTCTCGGCCAGCAATTGCTGGGTCTTGTTGGTACGCTCGATGATCTCCAGGCTCATGGCCAGGACCGGCATGATGCCGTCGAGCAGGGCCTGATCACGGGGGCCGAAGCCCTCGATGGCGGCGAATTCCACCACCGCCAGCAGCCTGTCGCCGCGCAGCACCGGAAGCACCGCGATGGATTTGGGGGCCATGTCGCCTGTGGCTCCGCCCATGCGGATATAGTCGGGCGGCGGCTGGGTGATGATGATGGGAGTGCGCTCCAGGGCGCATTGGCCGACCAGCCCCTCGCCGATGGCGAAGCCCTGTTCCAGGCTCTTGCGCTCGCGGTGGGCATAGCCGCCCAGCAGCATCAGCCGCGCTCCGCTCTCGTCCAGCAGATAGAAGGCCGCCTGCCCCAGCTTGAGCAGCGGGGCCAGCATGGAGAATAGCTGGCGGACCAGTTCGGCGGGGTTGGCGGTGCTCTGCAGCTCGGCGGAAATGGCGGCCAGATGGGTCTTGATCCAGCGCTGCTCCTCCATCTGGCGGGAATCGGCGCGCAGCACGTCGATGGCGCGGGCCAGGGCGCCCACCTCGTTGGGCAGGGCGGTGCCAGGAACCTCCAGATCCAGCGTGCCGGTGGCCAATTGCTCCACCACGCCGCGGAGCCGGTCGATGGGGCGGCGGATGGACAGGCTGAGCACGAAGCCGACCAGCAGGCTGGCGGCCACCGTACCGGCCAGCAGGGCGACGGTGAGCACGATCCCGCTCTCGGCCGCCTGGGCGGCGGCGGCGGCCTCGATACGGGCCCGCTCCTCCTTGTGATCGGCCACCGCGGCCAGGGCGAGGTCGGCGGCGGCGGCGGCACGCTGGAAGTCGGGGGTCGAGACGAAGGCGGCGGCCTCGGCGGTGTTCTTGCGGAGCAGGGCCATACCCTGGTCCACATTGGCCTTGTAGCTTCTGAACTGCTCGTCGAAGCGGGTGAGGTTACGCTTGTTCTCCTCGCGGAAAACGTGGGGCCGGGCCTCCTCGATCTCGCGGCGCAGGCCGGCTTCGGCCTCCGCCAGCAGGGACATCGCCCGCTCGCGCTCGGCGGCGTCGGGAGCCAGGATGGCCTGGCGCAGCGCACGCCCCATCTTGGCCAGCTCGATCCGCGCATCCTTCAGGCCGGAAATACCCTTCAGTTCGTCTTCGTACAGCCGCTGGAAGCCGGTATTGAGGACGCTCTGGTTGTGCAGGCCGCCCAGCCCGAGAAAGACCGTCAGCAGCAGCAGGATGGCAAATCCGGTCAGCAGCTTGGTCCTCAGCGTCAGGCGCTCCAAGGCGTTGAGCAGACGGTTCATGGCGTTGCCTCACTGGGGACCGGCGCGGCGCTCAGCTGGCGGCGCTGGATTTCGAGGTTGAGGGCCAGCAGCGAGGCCAGCTCCCGGAATTGCACGACATCACCGGACGACGGCGGCCGGAGAACGGCGATCTCGACGGCGCCCAGCGGCGTGTCGTCGAGCATCAGCGGCTCCATCAGCACCCCGGCCGGCGCGGTGTTGCCGAGGCCGGAGCGGATGGACCATGTTTCCACCTCCTCGCCGGCCAGCACACGGCCGTGGCGGTCGAGGACGCACTGCCCCAGCAGGCCCGCCCCCGGAGCCAATTCACCGGCAATACCGGGAGGCGCGGCATAGGACGCCGCCAGCCCCATGGCGGATGCGCCGTCCGCCTCGAACACGTAGACCGCGCCCTGCAGCGCCCCCAGGATGTCGTGGGCCTCGGCCAGGAAGATGCGGGCCAGATCGGCGACGCCCCTGGCCCGCTGCAGCTTCATGGCCGCCTCGGCCCGTCGGTTCTTGCGCTCGGCGCTGGCCGCCTGCTCGCGGGCGTATTGCTCGATGCGCCGGGTGGCCAGGCTTTGGGAATGCTGGCCGCGCACCAGCTTGAGCAGCAGCCCGACGATCACCAGCAGGGCGAGGCCGGTGGTCAGCCCCGCCGCCACACCGTCGCGGGTGGCCGAACTGCTGGACAGATCATCGGCCAGCACCACCGACCAGTCGCCGTAGGGATCGTTCCACTGCACCTGGGCAACCGCCAGGGCATGAAGCCGCCCGCCGATGGATACGATGCCGGGCGTGACGGAGAACGGCAGCACCGGCGGGTCGGCCTTCTCGAACATGGCACCGAACTGCTTGAGGGCACGGATCGAGGTCAGGCGCTCGAAGGTGGCCCGGCCGGCCAGATGCCCGACCCATTCCGGCCGGCTGCCGGCGAACACCACGCCCTGGGGCGACAGCAGCAGGGCGATGCCGCCGCGTTCCGTCAACAGGCTGTCGACCCGTTCCAGCCCGGTGCGGGCCACCACCGCGCCGATGGGATCGCTGCTCCGCTGGGCCGTGGCGCGTACCGGGGCGGTGAAGTACAGCGCCCGGTCGCCGCGCGCCAGACTGACGGCGGCATAGACGTTGCTCTGCCCCTTCATGGCCATCTGGTAGTATGGCCGGAAAGTCACGTTAAGCCCGGTGGACGGCCGCCCGCTGCTGTCCCAGGACGAATGGACGACACCGTCGCCGCCCACCACGAACACGCCCTGCGCATCATGGGACCGGGCGACATCCTCCAGCAGGCCGGCGATGCGGGGAAGATTGGGAGGGACCTCGC
The DNA here is from genome assembly GCF_900184795.1 of Magnetospirillum sp. 15-1. NCBI lineage: Bacteria > Pseudomonadati > Pseudomonadota > Alphaproteobacteria > Rhodospirillales > Rhodospirillaceae > Magnetospirillum > Magnetospirillum sp. 15-1. The sequence goes on from NZ_FXXN01000021.1 coordinate 193,394, forward strand.
CACGGGCGTCGAACTTGATGTCCTGGGCCACCGCGCCGAGCAGGGACAGCGCGCCCATGACGTTGCCGTTCAGGGTCTGCGACATGATTTCCACGCCGCGCCGCTCGGCCTCGATCAGCAGCCGGTCCAGGCGCTCCTCGTGGCGGATGGAAAGGGTCAGCCACCCGGCCAGCCCACCACCCGACAGCGCGACGAGCAAGGCCAACAGCCACCCCAGACCGGGGCTTTTGATCAGCAGTGCCACCAAGCGTCCCATCCGGTCTACCCCAAACCTCTTAGGACCAGGGGAATCTCCCTAAACCAAAGCAGGATAGACCAGCAACCGCGAAACGAAAATTCCTTTTAGCCGACCACCCCGATGGTTTGCCGCCGAAAGGCGCCGCCCCGGCCAGACCCACGCCGCACGGGGCGGAGGGGCTCGAATTTCGCTCCTTCGGTAGAGGCACACGCCATATGCCATACCTTCAGTATGGGATTAATACCTAATCCTTGGTTGGGCCGAGCCTTGCCATCCACTGCCACCATATGTGGCACCCATCGAGCCAATACCCACAAGATGTCCGCTCACCTTGCGACAAGCTCCGTCATCTTTCGCAACATGCGGAGATGTCGGGTCCGCACCCTAATTCAACCGAAAGGCTGATGTTTTCGAGCAATACCAACGCGCAGCCCACAACAGGTAGGGAAAAGGCATAATTCAACTGTGCTTATGAAAGGGAGGAACATCCCATGCGGCACGGCGAGCGCCTTACCGGCGTCGAAACGTTCTTCAACGAGAACGATGTCATTGTCAGCAAGACCAACCTCAAGGGCATCATCACCTACGCCAACCGCACCTTCCTCACGGTGAGCGGCTTCGACGAGGCGGAGGTGATCGGCCAACCCCACAACCTGATCCGCCATCCGCAGATGCCGCGATGCATCTTCAAGATGCTGTGGGAAGCGCTGCAGGACGGCCGGGAGATCTTCGCCTACGTGGTCAACCGCACCAAGCAGGGACATCACTACTGGGTCCTGGCCCATGTGACGCCCAGCTTCGACGCGGATCACCGGATCGTCGGCTACCACTCCAACCGGCGGGTCCCCGACAGAGAGCCGCTGGAAGGCATCATCATCCCCCTCTATCGCCGTCTGACCGATTGCGAGCAGCAGGCCACCGGCCCCAAGGAGGGGCTGCAGGCCTCCGGCGACCTGTTGCGGGGATACCTCGAGGAGAAGGGCGTCCGCTATGATCAGTTCATCTTCTCTCTATAGAGTGCGGCTGGCGGCTGCGGCCACGGCGGTCCTGTTCGTCCTGATCCCGGTGGCGGAGGCCGCCGGCGGAAGCCCCTCGCCCGCGACCATGGCGGTCGCATTGGCCGGGCTGGCGGTCTCGCTGGCCGCCATGCGGTACATCCTGCGGCTGCGGCGCGCCCTCGACAGCGCGGTCAAGACCGTTCAGGCGGTGGCGCGGGGTGATTTCGAAGCCCGGCTGGTGGGTATCCGCGAAGGAGGACGGGTCGGCGAACTGCTGCATTCCGTCAACGAGCTGATCGACCGCTCCGACAGTTTCGTGCGCGAGGCGTCGGCCTCCATGGAGCACGTGGCCCGGGGGCAGTACCACCGCCGGATCGTCGAGCGGGGCATGATGGGCCATTTCCTGCACGGCGCCCGCGCCATCAACGCCGCCACCAGCGCCATCGAGCGCAAGGTCGGCGATTTCGCCACCGTCACCCGGCATTTCGAGGATACGGTGGGCTCGGTGGTCCGTCTGACCGCCGCCGCCGCCACGGAACTGCAGGCCACCGCCCAGGGCATGGAGCAGACCGCCGCCGACACCAGCGGCACCGCCACCACCGTCGCCGCCGCCGCCGAGGAGGCCTCGACCAATGTGGAGACCGTGGCCGCCGCCGCCGAGGAACTGTCGGCCGCCATCAACGAGATCAGCCGGCAGGTGGAGCAATCCACCTCCATCGCCGGCGCCGCCATGGATCAGGCCGCCCGGACCAACGCCATGGTGGAAAGCCTGGCGGAATCCTCCAACAAGATCGGCGAGGTGGTGAACCTGATCAACGACATCGCGTCGCAGACCAACCTGCTGGCCTTGAACGCCACCATCGAGGCGGCCCGCGCCGGCGAGGCCGGAAAAGGCTTCGCCGTGGTCGCCAGCGAGGTCAAGACCCTGGCGACCCAGACCGCCAGGGCCACCAGCGAGATCGCCGAACAGATCGCCGCCGTCCAGTCGGCGGCCACCGGAACCGCCGAGGCGATCCGTTCCATCGCCGGCACCATCACCGACATCAACCGCTATACCACCGCCATCGCGGCGTCGGTGGACCAGCAAAGCGCCGCCACCCGCGAGATCGCCCGCAACGTGGAACGCGCCTCGGCCGGCGCCACCCAGGTCAGCGGCAATGTTCACAAGCTTTCGGAAGGGGCCGACCAGACCGGACAGGCCGCCGGCGACGTGCTGAGCGCCGCCCACCAGTTGTCCCTCCAGTCGGAACAGCTCAGCACCGTGGTCGGAGACTTCCTCGGCGAGTTGAAGACCGTGCTGTAGACGGCCTGGAGCGGCGCGCCTTGAATATCGCTCCAGCGCCCGTTGAGGGCGCGGCCAAGGGCGCGGATGCGCCCGCCCGGCGAGGGACAATGATAAAGCCTATAGCGTGATGCGCATTTTGGGCAGCACGCTATAGCGATGGCCGCGGCCTATGCCGCGCCGCCATTCCGAGGCGGCTGATTGACGGCGACCCAATAGATGCCCAGCCTGGAAACGCATTCCGCGAAGGCATGAAAATCCACCGGCTTACGCACGAAGCTGTTCGCGCCGTGCTCATAGCTCCTCAGACGATCCCGGTCCTCGTCGGAAGAGGTCAGGATGACGACCGGCAGCAATCGGGTGCGGGGATCGTCCCGCAACCTCGCCAGCACTTCGAGACCGCCCACGCGCGGCAGATTGATATCCAGCAGGGCCACCACCGGCAACGCGGCATCGCTGCGATGGGAGAACTCGCCGACGCCGAACAGGTAGTCCAGGGCCTGCTGGCCATCGCGAACAACGTCGATCTGGTTGGCGACGTTGGCCTTGTGCAGCGCCCGCAGTATCAGCAACTCATCCTGAGGATTGTCCTCGACCAGAAGCAGCGTTGATTTATTCACGACGGTTCTCCTTCCTGGCGGGGGGAGCCCGACCGCGGAAGGGAGAACCGGAAGGTGGCTCCCCCGCCGACGGCGGCCTCGGCTGAAATGGCGCCGCCATGGCGCTGGATGATGCGGCTGACGGTGGACAGACCGATGCCGATGCCGGGAAATTCGTCCTGGCGATGAAGACGCTGGAACGGCTTGAACAGCTTTTCCGCATGGGCCATGTCGAACCCGACGCCATTGTCGGCCACGAAGATGGTGGTGGTGGCCGCGTCGCACCGCCCGTAGACACGAACGGCCGGCTCGGTGGCTTTGGCGGCGTATTTCACCGCATTGTCCAACAGGTTCTGCATCACCGCCTCGATCAGTCGGCAATCGCCCCAAACCGTGAGTCCCGGCTCGATTTCCCAGGTCGTGGCCGTATCGGTTCCGGCGGCCTTCATCTGTTCCCGCATGGAGGCCGCCAGGGCGGAAATATCGACATCCGTCCGCTGCAAATCCCCGCGTGTGGCGCGGGACAATTGAAGCAGGCCGTCGATCAGCTCGCCCATATGCTTGCCGCCACGGACGATCTGGGAAATATACTGCCGGGCTTCCTCGTCCAGCTTCTCGCCGTAATCCTCGGCCAAGGCCGTGCTGAATCCGATCATGGCCCGCAGCGGCGCCCGCAGATCGTGAGAGACGGCATAGGCGAAGCTGTCCAGTTCGGCATTGGCGGCCCGCAACTCCTTCTCGGCGGCATGAAGGGTCTCTTCCGCCAGGCGGCGCTCGTCGATTTCGCGGCCAAGCGCGGTGTTGGCCGCCGCCAATTGGGCGGCGCTGGGCACGGAAAGCGCATGGGGAATCAGGGGCCAGAGAACGATGGCGGTAAGGAGCGAAGCCACGGCGGTGATCGCCTTGACCACCGCCTGCAGGCCGTAATCCGGGAACCATAGGGTCCAAAGGTCGGACAGGTGGCTGGTGGCGCACAGCAGGATGAAGACGGCGAATGCCACCGCCACCCAGCGAAGATAGAGGTCCCGCCGCTTGACGACATAAACGATGATCGCGGCACTGATCGACAGATACGACGCGGCGATGACGGCGTCCGAGGAAGCCAGGGACCAGAACAGCTCAGGGCGCCAGGACAAACAGAAGCCATGGGGATTCAATCCGTTGAGATCGAACAGGTCGCTGAACATCTGCCCCCCTCTTCAGCCGCGCTGACGGATGGAACGTATCGAACCCTCGGACCCGGAACATTTTCGAGGCCGAATAACCTCAATCAAATCCCGTATATATTAAGGCACAGATACGGCTCGGCCGTCAGCCAACAATTGAAAGCCGGCCGAACGGGACGGGAGCCGTTCGACTTCGGCGCGACAGGCGTGCGATATTGGCGACCGGAAGCGCCAGGACAGGACGGCATCGGCAATGCGCACATGGAACGATCTGGCGGGATTCCTCAAGGAAGAATTCCGTCATCTCACCACCATCCACCCCAGCGACCGCATGTGGCAGATGCCGTTCGCCGCATCCCTGGCCTCGGGCCTGCCGCTCCTGGTGGGCTGCTTTTTCGGCCATCTGGGTTACGGACTGGTGTCGTCCCTGGGCGGGCTGATCTTCCTGTACCTGCCGCCGACGGCCCTGTACCACCGCATGGTGTCGCTGATGGCGTCGGCCTTCGCCCTGACCGCCTGCTACGCCCTGGGCGTCATGAGTCACCTCGTCCCGGTGCTGATGATGCCGGTGCTCATCTTCATCGCCATCCTGACCACCATGCTGTGCCGCTTCTACCGCGTCGGCGTGCCGGGCAGCCTGTTCTTCATCATGGCGGCCTCCATCGGGGCCTATTCCCCGGTGGAACTGCTGCAGGTTCCCCTGATGGTCGGCCTGATGAGCATGGGAACCCTGCTGGCCTCGCTGATCGCCTTTTTCTACAGCGTCTACACCCTGCGCCTGCGCCCGCCCCTGCCCATCCAGCCGCTGCCCGAGCCGACCTTCGACTTCGTGGTGTTCGATTCCGTGGTGATCGGGGCCTGCGTCGGCATATCGCTGGCCCTGGCCCAGGTGCTGCAGATGGAAAAGGCCTATTGGGTGCCGGTCAGCTGCCTGGCGGTGGTCCAGGGCGCCTCGCTGCGGGCGGTATGGAACCGGCAGCTGCACCGCATCCTGGGCACCGGCGTCGGCCTGTTCTTGGCCTGGGGCATCCTGTCGCTGCCGCTGAACATGTGGAGCATCTCGTTCACCATGATCGCCCTCACCTTCATCATCGAGACGGTGATCGTCCGGCATTACGCCTTCGCGGTGGTCTTCATCACGCCCCTGACCATCCTGCTGGCCGATGCCGCCGTTCTGGGACACGGCTCGCCGACCGAATTGATCCAGGCGCGGTTCATCGTGACCTGCCTTGGAAGTTTCATCCGGCCGTAAGTAGAGCCTTGGGCGAAGTTACGCCGTGTGGCGCGGTCTGAGCAATGGGGCCGGGCTCGGAGCCCCGGAGGGGCGGAGAGGCCGGCCCCATTGCTTTGAGTTTGGCAGCGTGGGCCGCCGGTGTCTGGTAGCCCAGGGCCGAGTGCGGCCTGGTCGTGTTGTAGTCGGCGACCCAGGTGGCGATGACGGCGCGGGCCTGGGCCATGCTGGTGAACACCGTTTCGTTGAGCAGTTCGTCGCGCATGCGGCCGTTGAAGCTCTCGACGAATCCGTTCTGCATGGGCCTGCCGGGGGCGATGTAGTGCCATTGCATGCAGTGGTCCTGCGCCCATTTCAGCACGGCGTTGCTGGTCAACTCGGTGCCGTTGTCGGACACGATCATCTCCGGCTTGCCGCACCGGGCCACCAGCGCCGTCAGCTCGCGGACCACCCGTACGCCCGAGATCGAGGTGTCGGGCACCGAAGCCAGGCACTCCCGCGTCACGTCGTCGACGATGTTGAGCACGCGGAAGCGCCGCCCGTTGTCCAACTGGTCATGGACGAAATCCAGCGACCAGCGGGCGTTGGGCTTGGCCTCCACCAGGATCGGCACCCGCGCGCCGATCCTGGTGGAGGCCAAGCCCAACGCCCGCTGGTCGCTGGATTTCGTCCATGACCAGTTGGACAACGGGCGGCGCTTCCGCGTGCTCAACATCGTCGACGATGTGACGCGGGAATGCTTGGCAGCAGTGCCCGACACCTCGATCTCGGGCGTGCGTGTGGTCCGCGAATTGACGGTGCTGGTGGCCCGGCGCGGCAAGCCGGAGATGATCGTCTCCGACAACGGCACCGAGCTGACCGGCAATACCATGCTGAAGTGGACGCAGGATCATTGCATGCAATGGCACTACATCGCGCCGGGCAGGCCCATGCAGAACGGCTTTGTCGAGAGCTTCAACGGCCGGATGCGCGACGAATTGTTGAACGAGACGGTCTTCACCAGCATGGCCCAGGAAATGCAGCGTCTGATCGATTGCTGTCCGGATCATCTGCGCCCCATCGCCATCACCGCATTCGACACGGGCGGCCGGATCGGCAACGTCCTGGGGCTGCACTGGCCCCAAGTAGACCTGGAGCGCCGTATCGTCCGGTTCCTGCGCACCAAGAACGACACCCCGGTCAGTGTCCCCATGACCAATCGTCTGGTTGCCGTTCTGTCCGCTCTCAAGACCTCTCAGGACGAGGCGCGGAAGAAGGCCGAGGTCGAGCCGGGCAAGGTGGTGGTTCCTCAAGGTGACTGGGTGTTTACCTATCAGGGCGCCCCCATCCAGTGCATCAAGACTTCCTTCGCCAAGGCGTGCGAGCGGGCGAAGATCGAGAATTTCCGCGTCCATGACATGCGCCACACCTTTGCCAGCCATCTTGTCCAGAACGGCGTGCCGCTTTTGGAGGTCAAAGACCTCCTGGGACATAAGACGCTGGCGATGGTCATGCGCTATGCCCACCTTGCGCCGGACAACCTGCGCAGTGCGGTTGAGCGGCTGCCCGGTCATAATTTGGGCATAGTTGAACAGCAGCCCCGAAGGGCTGCTGTTGCAACAGACTGATAAATCACCAGAAAATGGTGGAGCCGAGCGGGATCGAACCGCTGACCTCCTCATTGCGAAAAAACAGGCTTATTTGTATATAATTGATATAGCTATGTTATTTTCAATATAAGCAGATATGTGAGTTGTACGTGAGTCAAATGGTAAAGCTCGGATGCCAGTGCGCCAATAGGGATATACGGGAACTGAGGCCACGATCATGGTTGCATTGCTGAACGCGGCTTGTTTCGGCTGGATAACCGAAGCTGACTGCCTTGATGCACGATGCTAACTAATTGTAGTATGAAAGCTGATTTCTAGACCGAGATGTTCGACCCGCAAACCAGCGCAAGGGGGGGCGAATGATCAACGGGGCGATGGGAGAATTGGCGTGAACAAACCGGACCTGTTTGCTGAGCCAGCACAGCAAAGTGTCGCGACATCAATTTCCGAGCGTCTTTCTCAGGAAATTGTCATTGCCCTTGTCGGTCCGGTGGGGTCAGGCGTTTCAACTGCTGCTGAATTCATAAAATCTATTTTGTGTAATGATTTTGATTATAAGGTATGCGAGATCATAAAGCCGAGCGCCATCATCTTACGTGAGGCGCACCGGGTTGGCATAACTGAAATCCCAAAAACTCCGCATGATCAGTATATAACTGCAATGCAGACGGCAGGAAACTCTCTCCGTGAGAAGTTCGGAGGAAACTATCTGGCCGAGAAAATTGTTGAACTTATATATAAATTTCGTCGCGATAATGGCGGTTATTCCGATGGCGGAGTTCCTCTTCCTGGTAGGCGGGCATACATTATTGACTCTGTCAAGAATCCTGAAGAGCTTTCGTTGCTGCGCAAGATTTACGGTGAGACTCTTTGTCTATTCGGTGTGTTCGCGCCAGATCATATTCGGAAGCAACGATTAAAAGATGCCGGAGTTCCTGATGATGCCATTAAAAAAATAATTGATCGCGATCAGAATGAGTTGGCAACATTTGGGCAGAAGACCAGGAAGATTTTTACTGAAAGCGATTTTTTCATATGCAATGACAAGAAGCGTGACGAGCTTCGTGTGAGAGTTCTTAGATTTGTAAATATAGTTTTCAACACAGCCATTCACACGCCAACAAGGGCGGAGTCGGCCATGTACGAGGCGGGCGCTGCGGCAGCAAATTCAGCATGTATGTCTCGGCAGGTAGGTGCCGCAATTGTCTCTCAAAGTGGGGAACTGGTTTCCGTTGGTTGGAATGACGTGCCAAGATTTGGCGGCGGATTATATGGCGAAGATCATCAATCTACCTGGGATGCTGAAAGCAATTGCATCGCTGATGCTGACAATAGGTGCTTCAAGTGGGGAGGAAATATATGCCACAATGAGACTAGGCGAAATCAGATTGTGAATAAAATTTGCGATAAAGTTGGGGCATCCGGGCTTCTTAAGAAGGGAAAGACCGGCGCAGACGTTTCTGGATTGCTTCGCGGCGCAACTGATATCGATGCCTTGATTGAATTTTCCAGATCAATACATGCAGAAATGGAGGCGATATTATCAGTGGCTCGTGAAGGGCGCCATTCACTGGTTGGCGCAACGCTCTATACGAACACATATCCATGTCATAATTGTGCCCGCCATATTGTGGCGTCTGGAATCACCTCGGTTGTTTACATTGAGCCATATCAAAAGAGTTTGGCAATTGCATTGCACAATGACGCGATTACGGAAGACCCTGAATCCAAGACAAAGGTCGTATTTCGACAATATGATGGGGTTGCTCCGCGACACTATCTACGACTCTTTCGGCCTACGGGAGACCGTAAGAAAGATGGCCGCTTGATCCAGCAATCCCCCAAGGCCGCTGTTCCGATTTTCCGAGTGCCCCTTGATGCGCCTACCGAGTATGAGGTGAAGGTCATTGCAGATTTGGCCGACAAGGAGCAAACTCCGCTTTGAGTAGGAGCAACCAAGTTGGCAGGGAGGGCATGCCGGTGACGAAGCTACGCACAACGTCTGCTGACCAGCTTGTACTTAACCTACCGGCAGGGCGGCAGGACGGCGACGTTTCCTGCAATGGGGCCTTGTATGCCCCATCACGTCAGAACGTAGTTGTTTTCGCAGATAGCGCGACGATTGAAGTCCGGCGCGAGGCAATTAGGCGGGTGCAAATCGCGGGGATATTTGAGGTTAAGCGTAACGCTAAGTAGATGCGAACGCACAAGGTTGTGCTTTACCGGAAGCTCGGTGAAGCGGGCCGACGACAAGCTGTTTTTGGCGTCCGTTGTGAGCGCCTAAACGGCGAATGGGGTGTTGAAGGGGGCCGCCGCCAGTATGGCGGCAGCGCATTCACAAATGAGCCATATTTTTATGGCCCCATCCCCGCCAGCGACACCACGTTATCATCAGTCATTCTCCACCAAGTGGGCCGCCTCATGAAAGGCGACCCGCTTGGGGATTGGGCGAGTGATCATGGCCGTCACCCCTCTGCCACCATGTGTTCCATCAAGCTGATCAACCGATTCTTTGACCTGTAATAGCGGCTTCGGTCTCCTTGGTAACGGCCATCAGCGATGATTGAACGGTGAATCTTGATGACATTCCGGCCTCGTGCCGAGGTCCATTCGCCGGTGATTTCGGCCAGACGAAGAATGCGCCAATGTGCCCACCCGCCCCCACCATGGGAGCTATCAACGACGACGAGTTTGTGGTCACGATATGCAGCCTCTTGGACAACGATACCTGTCTTGCGAGGCTGAGTGACCCAAGGAGGCTCGACAAAATTGCAGTCGATTTTTCGGGCACCCACCCGAACAAATCCTGTGAGGAGTAGCAAGGAGGCATCACCACCTTTTTTCAGGAAGATATTGATGCATGTGGAATGTTGAGAGTCACACACAACCGTGACCACATAGCGACCGCTGATGGGCAACGTCTCACATAATTGTTCCACCGAAAATTTGGCGACCGGCCCCACCGTAAACTTGTGCCAGTTTCGCCGGATTGCCCCTTTGTTCACCCGGCACTTCTTCGAGGGTATGATCGGTTTGGACTGAGCAGCTTCGTCGCTGTCAGGGCATTCCGCGAGGCAGGCAATAACGACGATGAAGCCCCGTCCGTTGCCGATGCCCCGGCGACACTGACCCCCGACGAGATCATGCGCAACGCCCATCGGCAGTTGGAAATGGCGCTGGCCGGTGACCTACCCTTCAAGGTGACATCGACTTTGTTCGATCGAAACTTCGGATGGTCATGCCACATTTGGCATATTGAACGGAGGTTTTACGCGGCGGAAAACCTCACTCCGCCTCGTGTCGGATTAACTGGAGCATCTCACCATCGGGCTGCACCATGGTCACGATATTGCCAATGCAGATATCCGCCTCATGGGCGGCTCCAAAGGTCTGCCTTGTTTGCACGGTAATTGGGCCATCCTCAATCTGCCGGATTCCATCCATCAGGCCTGCGTTGGTGTCCGGGGCAGCATCCCGATGCACACGCTTGAGTTCGTCCTTACGATGCAACGGCTCAAGATGTCCGTAATGTTTCTCAATCATCTGCACCGATGTCCCCATCCTTGACATCCTTGAATCGCAGGCTCCGCGCCTCGCCTGGGCGCAACCCGGTGAGAACCATGAACTGTACGTAACAGGCAAGAAGTTGACGGTAGTAGCGAGTTTGACCGTTGGGGGTGGCAAGCGTCCGCTCCCAGGCGGTTTTGACCAATTTCTCGTACTGTTCGGCGGACAGTGCCCCTCGGCTATTGTCGCCAAGGGGTGCCGATTTAAATTTCAGCAACTCATAATTATTTGAATATCCAAGAGAAATTGCCTTCTGAAGAACGCCGCGCAACGCTACTTCTTCCCGCGCCAGCGTGCCGTTCGATGGAACCCTATGAATTGCCGGGCGCTTCGCGCCACCCTTTGCCGTGAAGCTGTCCCGCTCGAACTTTCCCATACCGCTTGCCCGCCCAATCTCGCCAAAACGTGTGAGTCTGTGAGTCCAATGTGACTCACAGGGGGTGGTATTCACGTATTGTACTCGTGATTCCCCCTATTTGGAAGGCGTGTGAGCGCATGTGAGTCAGGCCCAGGGGTGCCAGCGGCACCCCTGATTTTCACCTAACCACCTGATTCCACTGGGGAAAATTGGTGGAGCCGAGCGGGATCGAACCGCTGACCTCCTCATTGCGAACGAGGCGCTCTCCCAACTGAGCTACGGCCCCGCCCCGGCAATAAGCCATCAAAATCAAGCCACTAGAAGGCGGCCATCTTAGCCCGGCAAGCCGTTCAGGACAACCGTTTGTCACACTCGCTGTGACAAGGGTGTGACAAAAACCGCGAGTGGTCGCGCCTATATGGCTGTCAGGCAACGGTGTAGACAAGTCAAAAGAAACAAACGAAAAATACAAAGTATTCGCAAAAGCATATTCTGGCCTCAATTTGACAGCTAGTTTCTTAGTCTGTATTATCATGCGAACTTCACTTGTTATGGAGGCTCGCATGCCTTACTTGCACATCCCCGCTCTCGGAAACACCCGTGAGCACCCCCGCCTTGGTGTTCCGACCTTTCGGGGCTACACCCTGTCCGAGGCGGCTCCCTCCGCCGTCGAGTTCTTCAAGGCCGCTGGCGTCCTTCGGGATACCCTCACCGGCGGTCAGGCCACCGCCGCCATCGTCGGTGAGATCACCGCCCTGACCGCCGAGGTCGAGGCCGTCCGCCTTCGCACCGAGCATCCGATTGCCGAAGCTGGCCGGTTCGTTGCCGAAGCGGAGAAGCTGGCCGACATGCCGCTGGTCGGGAACGAGCGGGCGATCATCATGGGCTTTGCCTCGATGATCGCCGCTGCCCTGGAGGGTACCACCATCCCCAACGGCACCACCGGGCCTCTGGTCTTCCTGAAATCTGTCCGGCACCTCGTCCACGGCCTGGATGGCAAGGCCATCGACACCGCCACCCAGACCTTCGACCGGGAGTTGGGCCTTCACGAGGCGGCTACCACCAAGCTTAAGGCCGCCCATTCCAAGCTGCTGGAGCTGGCCGCCCTGGCGGATGATGGCGCGAACCGCGACCGGGTCGCAAAGCTGAAAGCCAGTATCGACTTCAAGCGCCGCCTGCCCCAGGCCCTCGACGAGCTGGCCGCCGGTCGCGAACAGGTCGCCGCCGCCCTGGCCCGGTTCGACCTCGCCATTGGCACCTTGCGGGAGTGCGCGTGATGGAGAGGTTCGGCATCGTCATCAAGACCCGCTCGGGCCGGTTCTTGACCCCTGCCGCCCGTGCCGCCATCCGCCTGGAGGTGGGACTTCTCGGACGCTCCTTTCCCGAGGTCGCAGAACGCTACGGCATTGGCCGCCAGCGGGTCGGTAGGATGGTCAAGAGCATTCCCAGCTATGGCGGTAGCGACACCTCCATGAGCGCGGTAATTGCCGCCGCCCGTGCCTGCTGGAAGAACGAGTATGGAAGCCGCCGGTCCTCCGAGGCCGGATGGACTCTGACCTTGTTGGACGCCCTGGCCCTGGCCATTGGCGATCCTCGCCTATCGTCCTCCAACTTCCTGAATGCCGCCATCGCCCATGCCGGTGTCGGCATCCATCGCGTCCTTGAGGAGAACCACCATGCCGGTTGACACCCAGCGCCTCGCCCAACTCCGCGACCGCCAGCGGCAGGCCATGAATGCCGACGACGATACAATCCTGACCGATGCCGAGATTACCGAACTGGTCTCCTTGGAGCGCCAGCACGAAGCCGAGCAATCCGAAATCCGAGCCACGGCCCGGCGGGAGGTCGAACAGCGCAAGGTCGAAGCCGAACGGCAGGAACGCCGCAACGCCACCGCCTTGCCCTATCGGCGCCCGTCGTCTCTGCCGGGCCGTGGCTTGGATGCCATCCGCAAGGGCCTGGGCCATGGCTGACGAGAAACAGCCCACCATCCCGAAGTCTGTCGTCAAGCCCCCTCGCCTCGATATTGGCGGGGCGTACCTCGTGCCAATTGATGACGAGGACGAGATTGACGAAGCACTGGATGCATGTCGGCACCGATCTGCCGACATGAGCACTTACCACCGATGACCACGACCTCGCCCACCACCCGGATCGGACTGGCTGGCCTTGACACCAACATGGTTGACCGCATCGAGCGGGGCCAGTTGACGCAGAAAGAGGCTGCCGACCTGTTGGGCGTGAAGAAGCAGGCCGTCAATAAGAAGCTGAAAGAGCTTCGAGAGAAGGCGGGAGCTACTACCCCAGCGCCCACACCGGCCAAGGCCCTTCCAGCCCCGGCGGATCGCGCTCCAGAGTCCCAGCCGCAACAGGTGGCCACCGCTGAGGCGTTACGTAACGACGACGAAGCCGAGAAGTGGGCCGCTGCGGGGGGAACGGCATGGCGGGCGCTCTCCAGCACCTACGTCGCGCTTATCTCTGAGGCCCATAGAAGTGTCGTTGACGGTCGTGGCAAGCTCGGGCCGGTCGCCATGAATGGTCTGGTCCGGGCGCTCCGAGAGAGCGAAGAGGGCCTTCGTCGGCTCGGTCTTCTCCCTGCCGTCGCTGGCGGGAACCAGGCCAACGACCAGCCCGCTAATCTGGTTATCACCGTCCTCAGTCCGGCTGAGGAGGACAAAATCCGAGCCGAGATTGCCGAGCGTGCTGGGGAGAGCCTGGACAACACCGCCGCGGACTCTCCCATCGAACCTGCGCCGCCGGTCGCGGCTCCGTCCGCCCTGATCCCCGGCACTCTGCCGACGCCCGAGAACTTCCAGGTATGGCTTGGAACTGAGGCCCATTTCAGGGGCACCAAATGGCTCAAGCAGGTCGTGGGCGCCCTCGGCGGGAAGATCAGCCACGCCAAAGCCGACTTGATTGCCGAGCTGCTGCACATCACCGGCGGCGACCCCCAGAAACTCCAGCCCTTCACGAAGGTGCCAGCATGATACCCGAAGAAAGACTCCTCTGGTCGGCGATCATCGCCCAGGCCGTCAAGGACGCCAAATCGGAGGCCATCGCCTGGATATTCGGCGAAGACACGGGCTTTGAAATAGCCTGCGATTGGGCGGACACACATCCCGAATGGGTTCGGCGAATGGTCTATGCAACGCCATCCCGTGTCCCTCGCCGGGCAGCCGGTGGGTGGAAAGCCCGGAAGACACGCCCCGCCGCCTCCGACTTCCCCATGCTCATAGCCGCATAACAACAAGGGTAACGACCATGAAGCTCGTCAGCGTTCTTGACCTCGACACCAGTTCCTTCCAGGCAGGCTTGAAGACGGCGGACGACGCCGTTCGCGTATTCGAGCGGTCAATCAACAGCAGCTCGGGCACCATCAAGGACTTCGCTGCGCTGCTGGGTGGAATTGGGCTGACCCGCATAGCCTCCGATGCGGTCATGGCCGGTGACGAGATGATGAGCCTCCAGCGGAAGCTGTCGGTCATCGCCAACAGTCTGAACGAGCTGGCGAAGGCGCAGGGCCGCGCCAATGAGGCGACCTACGACGGAGCCAAGGTCTACGCCGGGCTCCGCGACATGGCGACGGAGACGGGCACTTCCATCAAGTCGCTGTCCCAGATTTACGTCCAGACGATCCCGGTCGCCACCGCGTTGGGCGTGAGCGTTGATACCGTCAACAATGTCATCAAGGGCACTGTAGGCGCCGCCGCCATGATGGGGGCATCCCACGTCGAGTTGGAGCGGTCGTTCCTCGCCATCCGCCAAGTTATCGGCAAGAACCAGCTCCAGATGGAGGAACTGAAGCGTCAGTTGGGCGAGGCCCTGCCCAACGCCATGGTTATCACTGCGAAGGGCCTTACCCGCATCGCTAACGAGTCCCCCGACGTGGCCCGCCGCCTCGACCAGATCGCCGGGAAGGCCCGCATCACCACCGTCGAGCTAAACAACCTCGTCACCGCCGGTAAGATCGACGGCAAGCTATTTGCCGAAGCCTGGGCCGCCGGGACCGAGGAGTATCAGAAGTACGCCGAAGCCCGCTCTAAGACCCTCTCCGGCCAGATGGTCAACTTCAAGACCATCATCGAGTCCAACTCGGGCATGTTCATGTCCGACGGCGGGATCACCACGGCCCTCGGCGTGGCCCTGAAGCACGCGAACGACAATATCGACGCCTGGATGAAGGAGCAGGTGGCCAAGGCCCAGACCAACGGGCAGGTGTTCATCAACAGTTTCCTCAATGCCGGTGATGGCATCGCCAAGCACCTTGATCAGACCCAGGATTTCCATTCCCAGATCGGCAGCACCATTGGCGCCATGGCCGACACCACGTTGAGGGGGGCGGAGTCCTTCTGGCGTAACTTCCCGCCCGAGGTCCGCGAGATCGGGCTGGTGGGCATGCTGTTCCTCGGCAAGAGCCGCCTTGGCCTCCCCGGCGTTCTTGCGGGCCTGACCGTTCGCGGTGCGGGCTTCCTGACCGCGTTCGGCCTCGGCCTGATGGACGAGATCCTCCCCGAGCGGGCAATGGCGAAATCCTTCAAGTGGGGGTACGACCTGATCGCGGAAATGGTCGATGGGGCCAAGACCGGCATGTCGCAGATTGGCCCGGCCCTGGCCGACGATATCTCCAAGCTGTTCGACCGTCGTCACCGCCTAATCCCGTCACCCCTCACCCTTGCCAACGACGGAGCCCCCGCCGCCCGTGCCGATCAGTCCTATGACGACACGCTGAATGCCAGAGCCAAGGCCATGGACGAGGCGAAGCGGAAGGACACCATCAAGTTCGTGGGCGGCAACCTCTCCAAGGCCATGAATGAGGCCCAGGACACCATGGACTACCTCAACTTCTACCAGAAGAGGTACGAGGACATGGGCGACGCCGGTAAAGCATTCGGCAAGGTCGTCGGCGCCTCGGCCAACATCGCGGACTCCTGGATCGAGTGGACCACCAGCCTGGGCGGCCTGCTGGGGGATGGCGTTCGCATGTTCGAGCCCGACGAGGGCATCCGGGCGACCCAGAAGTTCCAGCATGCATACTCTGACTGGAAGGCCAAGTTCCTCAAGGATTTCTCCGAAACTACCATGGCGCTCAAGGCCATGTCGGAAGACGGCGGCTTGATCGAAGACATGCGCCCCTCGGGCGCCCTCCGCAACACCGCCATGGAGCAGTTGCGCCTGGGTAACCAGGCCGTCTCCCTCTACGGACAGTCCCTTGCTCAGTCCGATCCCTCGGCCAAGATCCTGTCGGATCTTGAGCGCCGAATGAACCATATCCGCGAGATCGACCATGGCCTGAAGCTCAATTCCAGCACCTCCTTGGAGGAGGGCTGGGACGCTCTTCCGCAGTTTCGGGACCGGGGCATTACCGGCGCTCGCATGGCCGAAGTCTCGGCGGTGTTCCAGGGCATCATGTCCGAGGCGGCCAAGCCTGCCCAGCGTGACACGCTCTCCGACACCATCGCCGCCAACGAGAAGCAGATGGGCGTCTTCGCCAAGATGGCCGATTGGGTCGAGAACTCGACGGACGTGCCCGACAGTGCCAAGCAGCAGTTCCAGGAAACCCTCGGGCAGGCGATGGAACGGTTCGGGCGTCAGCTCTCCATCACCCTCGACCAAGTCAAGGAAGCCGAGATCGGCAAGCTGACCTTCGAGGCTAGGAAGACCGAAGGCCGGGCCGTCGCCATCGAGCGCAGCTACCAGGAAGCCGAGACGGCCTATGTGGAGCGTCAACTGGCGAAGCTCGACAAGACCGGCACCATGCAGAAGGTGGTGGACGCCCGCGCCGCCCGAGAGCGGAAGGAGATCGAGACGGGCGCCCGTGATCCGGCTGCCACCGCCAACACCCTTTCCGATACCGACCTGGACGCCAAGCGTAAGCAGGGTGCCAGGATGCGCCAGCAGTTCAGCCAGCAGCAACAGGCCCTTTCCCTGACCACCTACGAGGGCGACCGCGTGTTCGCGGCAATGTTCGCCAACCAGCAGGCCCTCATGGAGATGGGCTTGATGCAGAAGGCCGGTTATCGCGGGCTGCTGGGCGATGGCCGGGAACGGCAAGTTCAGCTCGCCACCGAGCAGGCCAAGCTGGAGTTGGAGCTGCACGACCGAGACTCCTACCGGGCCGCCCTGATCGACCAGGAGATGACCAAGCTTCGGCAGGAAGAGAAGACCCTTCGCCTCCAGTTGGAGGTCTATGCCAACGACGGCCACCGCGAGCAGATCATCCGCAACGAGATGGCGAAGCTGGATCTGGAGATGGAGAAGCTGGCCGAGGAACGCGCCCTCTATTCCAGCCCCGAATACCGGGCCAAGCTCGACGCCTCCACCCACGCCAAGGCCGCCCTGCAACTGACCAAGACCCAGGACGAAACCCGACTCATGGGCACCGGCCAGTACCGCGACGACGCCCAGAGGCAGGCGTATGCCGAGCTGGCCCGCGACGCCCAGAAGCTCCGCAACGAGATCGACCTGATGCGGATGGGCGAGTGGCAGCGGAACGACATGGCGAAGGTCCGGCTCGACTTGGAGCGGCAGATCGAGCAGCTCTACCAGGACCAGCGCCGGTACCAGGATGCCGCCGTTATGTCGGAGATGAACCGGCTCGACATCGAGAAGGCCCGAACCTCAAACATGGACAAGGCCCGCGCCAACTCGAACATGGAGAGCCCTGAGTATCAGGCCGTCCAGCACCAGTCCAACCTGCTGGACCTGAAGCGCCAGGAGGTGCAGCTCCAGCAGCAGATCTACAGCATGCAGGATGCCGCCTATGGCTCTATGCTGAACGCCAACACGGCGCTCCAGGGGCGCGTCGAGATGATGCAGCTCCTCAACAGCTACACCATGAGCTTCACGCAGTACATGCAGACCGGCGCAGCCTCCGCCGTCCGCACGTTCACTGACACCATGTCCAATGGCATCGTCCAGGTCATCACCGGCCAGAAGCACATGAAGTCCCTCTTCCAGGACATCGCCCAGCTCATTGTCGGCGGCTTGATCAAGGCGGTGGTCGAGTTTGGGGTCCGTATGCTGGTGGTCACGGCCATGTCCGAAATCTTCGGCGTGAAGACCGAGCAGAACACCGAGCGCACCATCGCCGGCACCGCGGCGACGACGGCGGCGGGTCTTTCGGCCCTGGCCATCTCAACCGTGGCCGGTATGGAAGCAGCCGCCATGCTTGAAGAAGCCTGGGTTCCGGCCGCCTTGGCTGCGTCTATCGCGTCCTGGGGCGCTGCGGCGTTCGTGGGCACGGCTGCCATGCTCGTCGGCCTGGGTATCACCGAAGCGGCCTTTGGCGGCCTTGGCGGACTCCTGGGAGGCGCTGCGGGTGGTGCTGGTGGAGGCGCTGGTGGTGCGGTCGGTGATTTCGGAAGCGTTGGCGATGCCGGTGTCGGGACGATGCTGGCCCACGACGGCGGCCTGTTCGGCAACGAGTCCACCGCGACCATCCGCGAGCGGTACAAGTTCGACCGCCCGCTGCGTGGTGACGAGGGCTTCGCCGTTCTTCAGCATGGCGAAATGATCGTTCCCACCAAGAATGTGGCGGCGACCGTTGCCGCCATGAAAATGAGCGGCATTCCCCTCCCCGAAGGGGTCTACCACAACGGTGGCATCTTCGGTCAGTCGGCCCCCTTTGGGGCTCTGGAGAGTAGCTGGCACATACCCCCGGCAGATGCCCTATCTACTGCCGGAACGGAGGATATGTCGTCCTCCGTGACCCATCGCCCGCTGGCAATCAACGTCATTGCCGTTCTCGATCCGGCAGAGGTGGACCGCCACATTAGCCGAAACCCCGGCGCCACCCTGACGGCGGTCAGCATGGACTACCGCAACAACGGGGTGATGCGGAAGATGATCCGGTCGGGGAGATGAGGAGCGTAGGGTGGTGATGATACCGCAATATGCACACGTCTGATAGAATAGCCGATCACTTGCATAGGGGGATCATCAATGCGCTTACCGCTTTGCATAATCGCCGGTCTATGTGCCATTTCCACCCCGGTCTGGGCACAACAGTCCGTCTCGTCAGAAATGGGGAGATATCAGGTGCTGTTCACCGGCAACACCCACAATGGGGTCAGCGAGCTTTACCGCATCGACACCAAAACGGGAGATCGTTGGTACTTGACCGAAGGGAACCGATGGACGCCGACGAGTCCGGCGCCCGGACCAGGACACTATCAAGTGCTTTCGACGGGGGTTTCTCATAACTCGCAAGCCGAGGTGGTGATGATGAATACCGACACAGGCGAAAGCTGGCTCCTTATTGGACGGAACTGGCAGCCGATCCCCATTTACAATAGATAGCGAAGGTGGCCGGGCGGCGTGATAAGGCCGCCGCCCTCCATCACCTCATCGTCGTGATGCCCGGCACCTTGTCATAGGTGGGACGGCCCAGATCGGGCCAGAACCGATAGCCGCCGGTCCCGTCCGGCACCAGACGCCCTTGGCGTTCCCATCCCCTGTAGACCTCATAGCTCCCGTCCTGGCGACCGCTGGGCCGAACCTCGGCCCGTGGCTCATGCCTGAACAGATCGGGCACCACCGGCTTGGGCCTGTCTTCGGCCATGACGCCGGACGACGCCGACAGCACCAGCATGGAGACGAAGATCATCCTCAAGGTATCCATCAAGACCTCAATAAGCAGCTCCGCACTATGATCACTCCAGGCCGCAGGTATTCACAAAATAAACCGCAATCATAGCGGGTTCCCAGCAGGGAAAATACCTGTCATACAAACAGTCAACGAGCGTTGATAGTTTGTATGCATAAGGAGACACCAAGATGGCGACCGGCAAATTCATTGCTTACTACCGCGTCAGCACCGCCAAGCAGGGCGCATCCGGCCTGGGCCTGGAAGCGCAGCGCCAAGCCGTCATGGACTACCTCAACGGTGGCGAATGGGAGCTGCTGGCCGAGTACACCGAGATCGAGAGCGGCAAGAAGAACGACCGCCCCCAGCTCGCCAGGGCGCTCAAGGCGGCCAAGAAGGTCGGTGCCGTTCTGATCATTGCCAAGCTCGACAGGCTGGCCCGCAACGTCGCATTCATCGCCAACCTGATGGAGGCCGGTGTGGACTTCGTGGCCTGCGACATGCCCACGGCCAGCCGGATGGTATTGCATGTAATGGCTGCGTTCGCTGAGGAAGAAGCCCGGCGCATTTCAGAGCGAACCCGAGCAGCCCTGCAAGTCGCCAAAGCTCGCGGCAAGGCTCTGGGTGGCCGCCGCTCTCCAGGCCAGTATGAGGCCAGTGCGGCAACGCGCATCGCTTCTGCCGATCTTCTGGCCGCGAACGTGAGGCCCGTTATCTCCAGCATCCAGGCGTCCGGCATCACGTCCTATGCAGCCATTGCCGATGCGCTGAACAACAGGGGCATCCAGACGCCCCGTGGCGGTCAGTGGCATGCCAGCTCTGTCCGCAACGTCGTGCTCCGCAGCGCCCAGGCGTAGGCCAAGCAAAAGGCCGCCGGAGCATCCCCGGCGGCCTGCTGGTCAACCCCGAGTCAACCTCGGGTCAACTTGTCATGCTGCGATGGCCGCCACATGGCGACTGCCTCCGGCCAGCTCGACCGCCGTGATGCTGCTGATGCTGCTGTCCTGAAAGCTGAACGATCCGCGCTCGATCAACTCAAGAAGAAGATCCACACGTTCAGCACTGGTCATGTTCATGTCGTCGAAGCGGTCATCGCAGAAGAAGATAGCAAACTTCATGGCATATACCTCTCTAGTGAAGATGCGTTATTGTTGTCAATGTCTTCTATCAGAGCAAAGGCATTGCCGCAAATAAGCGCACACTTACTTGTGTCGTGATATTGACGTCTGATGCATAACCTGATGATAACGTCAATATTATTAATTTTCACCTGAGCGAATATTTGTGCATCGTGGCGTCGAGGGCACACCCCGGCCCAGGAAGGGGCCAGTGGATAAAAAGAGGTGGTGGGCACCCGGCGGAGGGTGGTCGTCTCATTGGCCGGAGGGCCGCCAAAAACGGTCAACCATGATTGATCGCGGTTGAACGAAAGCACCTCTATGGGTAGAGTTTGCGTCAAGATGGTTGTACGCAGAGGGGTAATTGTTGTGCGGAAATTACTTTCATTGACTGTTTGTGCGCTTACTCTATCTGGCTGTCTTCAGCAGCCCCTTATACCTCTATACACAGAGAAATGGTATTTAGAGTCTGGAAAGGACTCTATGAATGACAATAAAATTTGTAGGATTGTTGGCGAGCCATCTGTACGATACTACACTGATAGGCATTATTTTATCTCAATATTCATTGAGAAGAATTCAGGATCGATTAAGGCGGGGTTCACAACATCATCTGCTGGCGGATTGATGAATATACCGGCAATATCTCTATTAGAGTATAGGTTTGATGCAGATCAGGCTGAAAAACTACAAGGACTGGCATCATCAACTGTATTTGTTTCAGGGCAGAAAGTTGGCTCCTTTATTAAAAACCTGAACTCACGTTCAAAACTTACATACAGAGTTAATGGACAGGGAACCATTGAGTTCAAGCTGCAAGATATTGGAAAGGAATTGGCAGAGTGCGGAATTAGCACCGAAGAACTATCGGCGCTGGAGGTTCAGCCAGTTCAGGAGTCTACTCCTGCCTCCTTGGCTGCGACCAATCCCCAAGCGACAGCACTTGGTGTCAAAATCAAAGGACTCTCGCCACAGATGGCCGCAGCTATGAAACAGTATGCCCCCATGATGCAGGCGTATGGGGCTCAGGTTGGCGTATCGGTCATTGCTGTCGAGCCCGACACACCTGCGGCTAAGGCTGGGATCATGGCGGGGGATATGCTCATCGAGTTTGACGGATCGCCGATTTCAGAGCCACAAGATGTTAAAAGACTGGTCGCGGCAACCAAACCTGGGAGCGTAGTCCCCCTGAAAGTTCGTCGTTCTGGTGCGATTATTGCCCTTAACGCAAGGATGTAGCTCGAATTCTACGCACCACGCTCACGCCCTACGCTGATCCAGCACCGGCCAGGGCCTTCTGCTGGGGCGTGGACCAAGGTCGCCTCGTCGCCACCAGCCCTGCCGTGGGCGGCTGCGCAGCCGGGGGCAAGGAGGCTGAAAGCCAGAGCCCAGGCCGTTTTTGCTTTTCTTTTCGCGATCTGCTACTCTGAAAACAGTTGAGGCCAGCCGCTCGAAACGACTGGCCTCTTCCACGCAGCGTCGGGTCGCTGCACGGTCCTTATCCTGTATATTAGGGAGCATACGTCAAAGCTCCCGGCCTTGCAAACCGAGTGCTGCTCCAACTTAAACAGGAGCATCGCATGAACACTTTTGACCTTACCCCAAACGAAGCCCAAGACCTCCTTCGCCAGTTCGGCCTGCGCCGGACGAGCGTCTGCATTCGCCTATGGTGCGAGGACCATCCCGAGTTCGCCATCAAGCGGGCCGGGCGCTGGTTCATCGACCGTGACCGGCTGCTGGCCTGGTTGCACCTCGATGCGGAACCCGCCTCCCAGCAGGAGGCCGCATGATGACCGGGACATTCTTTGAGGCCATGCCCCTCGCTGATAAAGCCGATTGGCTGAAAGGCGTTCTGGCCGACGAGGCAATTAAGGACGCCTGCCAGCGTCGAACCGGGGATGGCGTCTCTCATCCTGTCGTAAAGACTGTTGCAGCGGTCATTGCTCTGGTCCGGCATAACACCAAGGACGGTCGATGCTTTCCGGGATTTGAGACAATTGGTAAGGATTGCGGCATTCACAAGAACATGGTCCGGCGAGCGGTCGAGGTTCTGAAGGAATGCCAATGGATAGAGACAGGCCATCTTCCCGGCCTTCGGACGACTCTCAGATACCGGCTGAAGTTCCCGGAGCGTGACACCTCCCCAGGTGTCACGGCGACACCTCCCGAGGTACTGCGTGATACCTCCGAAGGTGTTGCTGTGACACCTCCCAAGGTGTCGGAACACATGAAGCTAAACCGGGAAGAAGGAACCGGAGAAGGAACACATGAAAATACTTCAATAGACGGTGCGGTGGGCGGCTGCGCCGCCCTGACCGTCTCGTTCGGAGGGCTATCGCCCTCCTCCTCGCCGGTCGGAAATGAAGGACTTACCGGCGAAGAAGGAAGAAAAGAAGAAGCGACCGGCCTGCGGGAAAATTCCGCCGCGCCGGTGCCGCCCCTACTGGCTGCGTTCATGAATAACCTCACCGAACGCATTACCGCCTGGATGATCGACGCCTACAAGCCGAAGGATCTCCACATGCTGCGGGATGACTTCCTCGACCCTGGTCGTCGAGAGTGGGCTCTTGGTATCCATGGGATAACCGTGAAGGGGGAGGGGCTGGCCTTCTATGACGGCGTGTTCGATGACGCGGTGAGGGCGACGCTGGAGAGGAACGGCCCGACAATCCTGGCCGGGTTGCCCCCTGAGAATGGCCGGGTGGGTGCGAGGGATGGGGGTATCGGGGAGCCTCCTATCGACCCCCTCGAAGCGAGGTTGCTGGCGATGGTCGAGTAAAGAGCCGAGGAGTAGGCATAGGCATAGCCCGCCAGACTCCCAGGAAGGGCCTGGGAGGCCCGAAACGCCCCGAGGCTAGGCCGACGTAGCAGGCCAGCACCTCGGGGACTCCACGGGCCGGAAATCGAGTCGGCGGTCGATCCCTACCCGAGCTTGGCTCCGACGGTCTCCGGCCTCAGATGGGTGTAGCGGTGGAGCATCCGCATGTCCCTGTGCCCACTCACCAGGGCTACTTCCTGGGTGGCGAGTCCGCGTTCAAAGAGCCGCGACACCGCCTCATGGCGCAGGTCGTGAAAGCGGAGATCCTTCACGCCGGCCCGGTCTGCCAGCCGACCCCAGGCCAGCCGCAGAGCGTTGGCGGTCACCGGGAAGGGCTGGGCTCCCTCACGAGGCATGGCTTCCAGTACAGCGACGGCCAGCGACGACAGAGGGATGGTGCGCGGGTGCCCGTTCTTGGCCACGGGAATGCGCAGCAGCCGCTTCTTGGCATCGAAATCGGACCAGCGCACCCGGAGGATCTCGCTGCGCCGCATGCCGGTCTCGATGGCGAACAGCATGATCGGGTAGATATAGGGGTTATTGCACTGCTCCGCAGCCGCCAGGAGCCGCGACATCTCCTCCTGTCCCTCGACCCTTCGTTCCCTGGCGCCGGTGATCCTGGGGCGTCGCACATTGGCAAACGGATTGGATTGGAGGGGAATGCCCCAATCCCGGATGGCCAGGTTGAACATGTGCTGCAGGATGCTGAACTCCCGGCATACCGTGCTCGGCTTCACCGTCTTGAGCCGGTCATCGCGATAGGTGTTGAAGGTGGCTGCCGACACGGCGGACAGGGTCAGGTGGCTCCATGAGCATTTCATCATAGCCGCCATCATGTCGGCCTCGATCTTCGCGCATCGCTTCTGTGGAATGACCGACTCCTGGTATCGCTGCATCAGTTGCAGGACGGTGGTGCGGTCGAGCATCCGGGCATCTGCCGGTATGGCCCGTTTGTCGGCCTGGATCTCCATCTGCCGCGCCCAAACATCTGCATCGGCCTTGAGGTTGAACGAACGGCTCACAGGTGGAGAGCCGGCCCGCCGGACCTGGACCTGCCATTTGTTCCCATGTTTTCGGATGGTCGCCATTGGTGCCTCGCTGTGACATAGCTGTGACAGCTTGCTTTTCGAAGGCATTTTTACCGGGGCAAAAGGCCGGTGATTTCTCACCGTCTCCCATCAAAAAAGCCAGCACTTTCAAAGTGCTGGCTTGATTTGGTGGAGCCGAGCGGGATCGAACCGCTGACCTCCTCATTGCGAACGAGGCGCTCTCCCAACTGAGCTACGGCCCCGAAAAGGGAAGCGCGATAATGTTCAAACCGCCCCGTCCTGTCAAGCTGCTACCACCGCATCTGACCGCCGAGGGGTTTTGATTTCTGCGCGCCGCGCCGGGTCACCAGGACCCAGTCGTTGAACTGCATGTAGCGGGGCGCCAGGAACTGGTAGATATCCCTGATCCGATTGGTGTTTTCGTCCGAGCGGACCACGAACACCGTCTTCCAGATCTGGATGAAGTCCTCCCAGGGCAGCAGGCGGCAGTGCAGCGCGTCGCGCACCTGGCGGATATAGCCGATCTGGTTCTCGATATTCTTCAGCATGGCCAGGATTTCGCCGGTCTGGGCGTCCACCTGGTCGAAATAGTCCTGAAAGACCTTCAGCGCCCGCTGCGACAGGCGCGCCACCTGATCGGTGGTGTCGATCATGGAGCGGTCGGCGCCGTAGATACGGCGCAGGCCCTGCAGCTTCTCGTCGATCTTCTGCACCTCGCCGAAGGTGTCGCGCAGCGCCTCGATATAGGCCAGTTCCTTGGCCAGGGTCTCGATGTAGCGCACCACCTCGTCGCGGTTCTCGCGGCCCAGGCCCAATTCCTCGGCCGCCTCGGTAAAGGCCAGCTGGACGTTCTTCTTGACCTGGGGGTCGTCGGCCACCTGGGCCAGTTCGGACACGTTGCTGATGACGTGCTCGTTGCCGGTCAGCCAAGTGACCAGCTGCATGGTCAGGCGCTGATAGGCGATGCGGCGGTGGCGGTCCTGGGGCTCCCACGATGCCTCGCGGGTGGTGACTTCCTTGGGCAGCTTGTCGCCGGGCCTCAAGCCGCGCACGAATTGCAGCCCCTCGGCCACCTTGTCCAGCATCTTGAAATCGTGCTGGTCTTCCTTCATTCCGAATTCACGCTTGATCCCGTCGAAGGCGAGCACCGCCTCGTTGGTGGCGAGCTTCAGCACCGCCACGGGCTCTCCCGAATCGGTCAGACGGAAATAGAGATCCTCGAAGGACGTGAAAAACTTGTGCTCGAAGGAGATTTCTCCCTCGATCTCAGCGGACGCCTTGCCCTTGCCTTCATCAGCCATGTATGTCGCTCACCCCAGGTGGGCGTCCCCCAAGGCCGCGCCACCATCCCGAAAAGCCAAACTACGGCGAGTCCAGTATGCCGGGCTACGGGCCCGTGAACAAGAGGCGGTCAACCCTCCGCTTCGACGAACAGATGGCCGGGACGGCCATGGATATAGCCGTTGGCGAATTCCGCCCCCGGACACAGGGCGACCAGCCGGTCCTCGGCCTCTTCCAGGTCGGCCTTGCCGGCCAGCACGGCGCGGAACAGGGCGGCGACCGCCACCATGTCGAAGGTCTGCGGCCACAGGCGGAAGCGCCCGATACCGCGCGCGGCCAGCCCGGCCACGTCGCCCAGCAGGTCCATGGTGTGATAGGACATGGTCTGGGTGCCATTGACCGCCAGGAAAGGCACCTCGTCCAGGGTTTCCACCGCCATGCCGTCGGGGTCGTCGGCGCAGACGTACTGGCAGCCGTCCTTGGACAGGTTGCGGGCCCGCGCGGCGTAGCAGCGGGCCGAGATGGCCAGCGGCAGGCGGCCGAAGGCCTGGACCTCCACCTCCATGGGGGTGGAGGCCGCCAGGGCGGCCACCGCATCGGCGGACAGTTCGGCCGGCAGGCAGACGCGGGCGGCGCCCATGGCGGCCAGGGTGCCCAGGGTGCCCTCGTTATAGATGTTGAGCAGCGGCCCGGCGACGAAGGGTCGCCCGTTCATCAGGGCCGCCACCGAAATATCGTTGGCTTCGACCAGGACGCCCTCGGCCTGGGCCAGATCGCGGGCCTGGGCGATTTCGCGGTCGCTCATGATCAGGGCGAGCGACGACAGCACCACTTCCTTGCCGGCGGCGGTCAGGCGCTCGATCACCTCGGGGATGAAGGGTTCGAAGAACGGCGTGCGCTTGGAGCACACCGCCTCGCCCACATGGACGGCGTCCACGCAGGATTCGTCGGCCATGCGGAAATAGAAGTCGCGGAGCGTCTCCGGCTTCCAGTTGAACAGAACCGGACCAAGGGTGAGTTTGGAAGTGTTCATTACATATGTCCCTCAAACGCCGGGCGGGCGCCTCCGCGCCCTTGGCTCCTCCGCTGCGCTCCGGGTCGCTCAACGCTCCCGCGCTTCGGCTGCGCCTCGCTCATCATCGCCAGGCTTTCTCGTAGGCGCCGGTGGTTTGTTTGCCGCCTTCGGTGATGCGGTCGAGATCGATGTCGGGCAACGGCCTGCCGGCCATGACCGCGTCGACGCCGGCACGGAAGGCCTGGACCACGGCGGCCACATAGGCGCGGCCGCGCTGGCGGCCCTCGATCTTGAAGGCGGTCACCCCGGCCTTGATCAGATCGGGCAGCATGGTGAGCGTGTTGAGCGAGGTGGGTTCCTCGAACAGGTAGCTGGCCTTGTCCTTGGCGATGAAGCGCCCCTTGCACAAGGTGGGGTAGCCGGCCGGCTCGTCATGGGCAAACTTGTTGATGGTGAAGCCGCCCAGCTCCGAGGTGATGCCCTGGGCCGTCTCGGTATAGCGCACCTCGCCGGCCGGCGAGCAGACGCCGTTCATGTTGGGCGACTGACCGGTGGCGTAGGAGGACAGCGCGCAGCGCCCCTCGGCCATGACGCACAGGCCGCCGAACACGAAGACCTCGGTCTCCACCGGCGCGATGCGGGCGTTGACGGCGGCGATCTCCTGGACGGTCAGCACGCGGGGCAGCACCACCCGCCTCACCCCGAAGCGCTCGGCATAAAAGCGGATGGCGTCGGGGTTGGAGGCGGCGGCCTGCACCGACAGGTGCAGCCGCAGCTCGGGATGGGCGCGGTGGGCGTGCTCGATCAGGCCGATATCGGCCAGGATGGCGGCGTCGGCCCCGAGGCGGGCGGCGTCGGCCACCGCCTGATGCCAGATTTCCGGGCTGCCGGCCCGCGGGAAGGTGTTGATGGCCACCAGCACCTTGGCGCCGCGCTCGTGGGCGTAGGCGATACCCTCGCCCAGTTCCTTGCGATTGAAGTTGAGGCCGGGGAAGTTGCGCGCGTTGGTCTCGTCGCGGAAGCCCACATAGACGCAATCGGCGCCGGCATCCACGGCGCTTCGCAGCGCCGCCGGGGTGCCGGCCGGGCAGACCAGTTCGGGACGCACCAGGGAATTGACCGAAGCCATCTAAGCCACGCCTCCACGCCGTGCCGCCTTGCGCAACTGCTTCAACTCGCCCTCCAACTGGGCGATGCGCGCCCCCTGGTTGGCGGAATCCTTGACCGCCGGGGCGATGATGGCGTTGCGCAGCGTCTCGAAATCCTCGCGCAGCCGCCCCATCAGGCCGATGGCCGCGCCGGCCAGTCCCCGGAACGGCCGGGCCAGCGGCCCCAATTCCAGGCTGATGTCCTCGATCAGGTCGATGCCGGCTCCGTCGATGGCGTTGCGGAGCGCCACCACCACTTCCGTGTCGCCCTCGATGACCAGGCGGCGCGAGAAGAACAGGGCGTCGCCGTCCACCTTGCCCTCGGCGAGCGCGATCAGCATCTCCAGCGGGCCGTGGATGGTGGCGGCCACCTCGCCCGGCTCGATGGAGCGGCGGACGGTGAGGCGTGGGTCTTCGGGGTTGGGTTCCAGCAAGATGACGAAGGGCAGGTCAACCGGATCGATGCACACCGCCTTGTCGCCGTAATCGGCCATGCGCTCCAGGATGTCGGGGTGGCGGCGGCGCACCACCTTCAGCATGGCGTCGAACAGCGGCTGCAGCGCCGCCGGGCGGAACGGCTTCAAGGCCATGCCCAGCAGCAGCACCGGCGAGAACGGCGGCGTTACCGGTGTGGTTCCGGCTCTGGCGTGTGCTTGTGTCATGACGTGCGGCCCTCTTTCAAGACAGGCATTCTGCCGAGCGGTCATAGACCCGCTCATTGACCGCCGTCAAGCAAACGACTCAAAGGGTGGGCAAGCTCCAGTAGGGCTTGGCAGATGCCCGCGCCCTGGCTAACCTCTTGAAAGCCGTCAGGGGGGATTGTCCGGATGAACATCGATGTCGATCTGAGCCCGCTCACTGCGCTCATCATCGACGATTCGCGCTACGCCCGGTCGTTCATCAAGACGGCGCTGCAATCCTTCGGCATCAAGACCATCCTCGAGGCGGGAGACGGCCCCACCGGGATCGAGATCCTGGGCAAGCAGCCGGTGCATCTGGTCATCGTCGACCACGACATGGCTCCCATGGACGGCATCGACTTCACCCGCTTCGTCCGGGCCGGGGATATGGTGTCCTGCGACGACGTGGCCATCATCATGATGAGCGCCGAATCCGCCACCGAGGTGGTGTTCCAGGCCCGGGGCGCCGGCGTGAACGAATTCCTGGTCAAGCCCATGTCCACGGATTCCCTGTTCCGCCGTATCCGTAACGCCCTGGTCAATCCCAAGGCTTTCGTGCGCACCCCCGGCTTCAAGGGACCCGACCGCCGCTTGCTGTCGCGCCCGCCGCCCGGCGTGGCCGAGCGCCGCGTGGCGCCGCCGCTGCCCAAGCCGCTGCCCCTGGTGATGCCCAAGGGCGCCGTCGCCGCTCCCCGTCCCGCCGCCGCGCCCCATGCCCCGGTGGTTCAGGCGCCCAAGCCCGCCCAGGAACGTACCGGCCGCAAGAAATTCCACGCCGGCCAGATCATCTTCAACGAAGGCGATCCGGGCGACATGGCCTATGTGGTGGAAAGCGGCAAGGTCACCATCTTCAAGACGGTGGGCGGTCAGAAGGTCACCCTGGGCCAGATCGGCGCCAACGGCGTGTTCGGCGAGATGGCCCTGATCGACAACGAGCCGCGCATGGCCTCGGCCATGGCCGCCGAGGAAACCGCCTGCCTGGTGATCCCCATGGCGGCGCTGAAATCCCAGATCGGCAAGACGCCCGATCTGGTCATCCTGGTGCTGGAAACCCTGCTTTACGATATCCGCAAGATGGGCCGCGAACTGGGGCAGGTGCGCGCCACCCTGGAAAAGAAGCGGGCGGGAAAGTAGGGGCGCCGGTCCTCAGTCATCCGCCGCGAAGCGGTCGGCGGAGAGCGGCTGCGGCTGCACCGGGTCGTCGGAGGCGGGCGACAATGAAATCTCGGCGATATGGGTCAGCGAGCGCAGCGTTCCCGCCGACTGGTACTTGAAGGTCAGCGTCACCGGCAGTACCGAGGCCTGCATCTCGTCCATGAAGATGCCGCAGCCCCGCGAATAGCGGGTTCCAGTGGCGAATTCGATGCGGTAGGTGCCCTCGGGGATGCCGCCGATGCCGATATGGTAGGTGGCGGGCACGTAGAAGGCGGTCACCGTGTTGCCGGCCATGGTCTTCAGCTTGACCACGCCATCGCGGCGGCCTTCGTTGTGGACCAGCAGGCGGTGGTCGCCGCTGACCCGGCGGGTGAGAATCTCGCCGGCGCCGGGCTGTCCCCCCCGGTTCTCGCTGCACCACTGCTCCTTGAAGCGTCCGCCCGATCCGGCATAGAGCGAACGGGCCTCCACGTAGCCGTCGATACCCGACGGCGTGCGCACCTTGACCCATTCCGGATCGGCGGGGTCGGCGGTGACCTCGACGGTGGCGAAGCGGTCCAGCAGGGTCAGCACCGGCGCGCCGGCCAGCGGCGCCATGCGCACCTTCAGGCTGTCCACCGCCACGTGGCGGATTTCGCCGCTCTTGGCCGGCAGCATGGCGATGGGGGCCGAGGTGGAGACCGGCATGTCCCACGGCTTGGCGGCGATCAGGGCGAAGACGCCGACGGTGATGGGCAGGGCCAGCAGCGGCAGGGATTGGGCCAGGAACACGCCTCCCCCTAGGCGCCAGCGGGTCTTGAGCCGGCGGTTGTCGGAGATGTCGCGGGTGGCGTGCAGCAGGTCCTCGACCCGGGCGCGGTCGTCGGGCAGGCGGGCGAAGCGCCGGGCCTGCAGCGCCAGGGAGCGGGCGAGTTCCAGATCGCCGCGCCCCAGGAAAGCGCGGCCCTGGCGGATCAGCACCCTGGCATTCTCGTGGCGCGGCTTGGAGCCGCCCAGCAGATTGTGGAGCAGGGCCAGGGGGGCGAGAAGGATGCCGGGCAGGGACCACCAGCCCCAGGCCCAGGTGATGATCGAGGCGCGCACGGCGGCACGGTCGGCGCATGCCCGGCAAAAAATGCCCTCCACCGTGCCGGTTTTTGCCCACACCAGATACGAGCGGACCCAGTGATGGACCACATAGCGCGGCTGGGCGGTCAGCGCGCCGCAGCCGCAGCAGGCGATGGGGGCGCCGGCCACCACGTCGTCATCGTCGTGGGTGGCTTCCTGGCCGAAGGTGTCGTACTCGGCCCGCCGCACCACGTCCTTCAGCACGCCGTAGGCCTCGATAACCCGTTGGAATTCCTCACGCGCCCGCTTGGAGGCGTTGCGGTCGGGATGCACGGTTTTGACGCGGGACCGGTAGGCGCTCTTGATGGCGCCCAAATCCGCCCCCGGGGCGAGACCGAGGATCGCGTAGTAGCCTTTGGGATCGCGCGCGATGGTATTCATGCCGGACGATGCTTGCGCCTGTGCCTGCGGGGCCTGTGGTTTGCCGGGTTCTTCAAGCAAAGCCTATGCCATCGGTCGGGGGGATTGAAAATAACCGCAGGGATCATACCACGATTTGCGTTGCCGGGGCTCCGGCCGGCGGCAGGTCGACGAAGGACCGCCCCGCCTGGAACGATACCTGACCCTTGATGCCGGTCAGTTGGCCGGCTTCGGCGAAGATGCCGGCGATGTCGCGGCACATGGCGGCGGACAGCGGTTCGGCGGTGCGGACGATCAGGTCGAAGCGCTTGATGTCCTTTTGCACCAGCCCGTCCAACTGGATGCGGCCCAGGACGCTCATGCGCACGTCGAGGATGAAGCGCTGCTCGGCCCCCTTCTTGCCGCCTCCCTCGTCGTCGTTGGGCGGGCGGTGGATGTAGAGGTCGATGGGGTCGATGTTGGCGCCGTGGGCGAAGGGCAGGGTGATGGCCTGCCAGTCGCCGCGCCCCATGGGCCGGGTGGAGTCCTCTGCCAGATCGAGGAACTCTTTTTTCAGCCGGTCGGCCAGATCCTTGCGCCCGGCTTTTTCCAGCCCGCGGGTCACCGGCTCGCTGAGCAGAGCCTTGGAATCGCCCGACCTCACCGCCCCGGCGAACAGGGACAGGGCGGCGGCCAGGCGGGGACCGGCCTGGGGGATCATCCGCATCAACTGCTCGGCCGCCTGACGGTCCGATTGCAGCAAGGTGTCGACCGTCTGATCCAAGGTGGGCCAGCCGTCGGGGCTCAGTCCCTGCGGCGGGCCGGGGGCGGGCGCCATGGGCGGCGGCGGCAGGGGGCGGCCGATCACCTCCAGGCGCAGCGTGCCGCCGATGGGCAGGGGGGTGCCGACGTCCAGGGACAGCATGCCCGCCGGGCTCTGCACCAGGGCGGCGCCGCCGGCCGGCTGGGATACCACGATGCCGGGCATGGTCACGGCCTGCGGTGGCGGCGGGGCGGCGGAGGGAGTGGCGGCCGGGAGGCCGCCCGGCGTCGCGGCCGGCCCAGACCCAATCCGCCGCACCGCCGCCTCCGGCTGGGGAGCGGGCGGTGTGCCCGGCGCCGCCGTGGTGGCCGGGGGCATGCCCGGCGCCTGCGGCGCGGGGGCCTGTCCGGCCGGAGGCGGCGGTGCGGCGGATTGGGTCTGGGCGGTGGCGGTGGGAATGGGCTGGCCGCCGCTGACCGCGTTCTGCCCCGGCGGGGCCATGGCGGCGATGCGTACGGTGAGGCGGGTCCCGGAGGCGAGGCCGGTCAGGGATTCGGGCAGCGGTTGGCTCATGTCCAGGCCCGGCGCGGTGATGATGCCGCCCAATGCCGGGGCGCCGGGCGGGCCGGAGCGGATGACGATGGCGGTCAGACCGACCGGACCGACCGGCGCGGTGATGA